>JAICUV010000100.1 GCA_025935655.1 Chloroflexota bacterium
ATCCAGCTGGCCGACCCGGCCCTCGTCGCCTGGCTCGCTGGGCAGGTCCGCGAGGCGGCCGGACGCGCGGGCCGTGACCCCGACGCGATCCGCATCCAGGTCGCCGCGCCGGCGGTGGTGGACGATCCCGCCGCGGTGCGGGACGGGCTCCGCTGGTTCCCGGCGCTCGTGGCGAACCACGTCCTGGACCTGCTGCGACGCGCCGAGCCGGGCTCGCTGCCGCCGGCCCTCGTCGACTACGTGGACCACGAGGCGCGCTACCGCTACATCCCGCAGCACACCGGCGACTACGCGTTCGTGGACGACGCCACTGTCGACCGCTTCTGCATCACCGGCGGCCCGGCCGCACACCAGGATCGGATCGCCGCACTGTGTGAGGCCGGCATGACCCAGCTCAACGTCTACCCCGTCCCGGGCCGGGAGGCGGAGACGATCGCCGCGTACGCTGCGCTCGGCGTGACGCCCGGACCCACGGAGGCTCGATGACGATGGACGACGGACGCGAGATGGTCCGGGTCCCGGCCGGCCCGTTCACGATGGGCAGCGATGAGTTCGCCCGCGAGCGGCCCGTCCACGTGGTGGACCTGCCCGAGTTCTGGATCGACCGTTTCCCCGTGACCAACGCCGCCTACGCCGTCTTCGTCGGGGCGACCGGGCACCGCGACCCGGTGGACTGGATCGACGGGACGCCGCGCCCGGGCACCGGGACCTTCCCGGTCATGGTCACCTGGACCGATGCGGAGGCGTACGCGCGGTGGGCGGGCAAGCGGCTCCCGACGGAGGCCGAGTGGGAGAAGGCGGCCCGCGGCACGGACGGGAGGCGCTACCCGTGGGGCGACGAGTGGGACGGAACCCGTGCACGGACGTGGGAGATCGCCGCCGTCGCGCCGGAACGGCTCGAACCCGTCGACGCGCGCCCGGCCGGCGCGAGCCCGTACGGCGCGGAACAGATGGTGGGCCTGCTGGAGGAGTGGTGCGCCGACTGGTACGACGCCTACCCGGGGTCCGGCTACGAGAGCCTCGGCTACGGCGAGGCCTACCGCGTCCTGCGCGGCGGCGCCTGGATCTTCACCCAGACCCACGCCCGATGCGCGTACCGCTGCTTCGAGCTCCCGAGCCGTCCACCCGAGGAGATGGCGGTCCTCGGCGCGCCGACGTTCCGGTGCGCCCGCGACACGAACCCCGGGGAGGCCGCGCGATGACCGCCGAGATGGTCCTGGTTCCCGCGGGCCCGTTCGTGCGGGGCAGCGACGAGTTCGACCTCGAGGCGCCGCGACGGACCGAGGTCCTGCCCGCGTTCCGCATCGACCGCTACCCCGTGACCTGTGCGGCCTACCTCGCGTTCATGGAGGCGACGGGGCACCCGGCGCCCCCTGACTGGCCGGACGGACGCCCGCCGACCGGTCGCCTCGACCACCCCGTCGAGCGCGTCTCGTGGCACGACGCCCGGGCGTACGCGGCATGGGCCGGCAAGCGGCTGCCCACCGAGGCCGAGTGGGAGAAGGCCGCCCGTGGCACGGACGGCAATCGCTGGCCGTGGGGCGACGAGTTCGAGGAGTCGCGGTGCATCGTCTGGGACCACGCGATGGCCCTCGACGTCACGACGATGCCGGTGACCGCCCACCCCTCCGGCGCCAGCCCGTTCGACGTGGAGCAGCTCGCGGGCAACGTCGAGGAGTGGGTCGAGGACGAGCTGCTCCCCTACCCCGGATCCTCGCACTCGTCGCCGATGGCGGCCGGTGGGCTGCGGGTGGTGAAGGGCGGGTCGTGGTTCTACACGCAGGAGCACGCACGGGGCGCCTACCGGCGGGGGTTGCCGCCGGACTTCACCGGGTGGAGTCAGGCCGGCGGACCGGGCTTCCGGTGCGCGCAGGACTCGGAGTAGCCGCTACCCGGCGCGCGGCACGACGACGAGCTCGTCGTAGGCCGTGATGTCGCAGATCGGCCGCGTGAACACGACGTCCTCGAGCTCGCCGAGCACCACCTCCGCCGTCGTCCGGACGATGCTCCCGGGCTGCGCATGGCCGCCGGTCATCCGGCCCGTGTCATCGGAGACCGCGAGGTGCAGGTGCGGCCCGTCCTCGGACAGCGTGCCCACGAAGCTCAGGATCTCCATGTCCCCATCGAGCAGGTCCGTGCGGTCCATGCCGGCGGGACGGAGCGCCGCCCGGCTCAGGCTGCCGACGCACGTCAGCACGATTGCCGCGCGGAAGCCGGCCGCCTTCGCGGCGGCCTCGGTCTCGAGCCGGAGGTCCTGGCCGGGCATGACCCGGAAGGCGAGCGTCTTCATGGCGGCCGATGGTACCCGCGCGCCGCGACCTTGCAGCCGCGCATCGGAACTGGGATGCTCCTGCCATCCGAGTCGGCCGGCGTGACCGGCAGCCATGCCCCTGGAGAACCGATGCCCCACGACGAGGCCGCCGCCATCCCGCTCCTCGCTGCCCTCAAGGAGAAGGACCGGGCCAAGGTGCTCGCGAACGCCCGTCGGCGGACGTTCGCGCCCGGCGACGTCGTCGTCCACGAGGGCGACACGTCGCTCAACCTGTTCCTCGTGGTGTCGGGCCATGCGGTCGTCCAGCACGCGGACGGGCTGCCCGTCGCGGCCCTCGGACCGGGGGACTTCTTCGGCGAGCTGGGGCTCGTGGAGCAGCACGCCCGGACCGCGACGATCGTGGCCCAGGATCAGCTCACCTGCATCCTGCTCCCGGCGTGGGAGTTCCGGACGCTCCTCGAGGAGCACCCGGAGATGGCCGTGCCGATGGTCCACACGCTGATCCGCCGGCTCCACGGGCTCACCCCGCACGAGCACTGACCGGGCGCTCAGGCAGGCGCCGGCGCCACGTTCTGGTTGCGGCGGAACAGGTTGTCCGGGTCGTACCGGCGCTTGATCGTCGCGAGCCGGGCATAGGTCTCGCCGGGGTACGCGTCGTGGACGCGCGCCGGTCCCTCGTCCCCGAGGAAGTTGACGTATGCGTCCGTGCCGTCGCGCAGCTCCGCGGTCAGCCCCTCAACCCAGGCCGTGATCCGGGCGCGATCGTCCGGGCCGGCGTAGAACGCCGCGACGTTGCCCATCACGGCCCGCGTCCGGTGCGCGAACGCCGTCGCGTCCGGCGCGACCCTCGCCATCGCCCCGCCCAGCGCCCGGAGCTGGACGGCCTTGAGCGGGGCATCGATCGAGGCGAGCGCGTCGAGCATCGTCGAGGCATCGACCTCGTCGACGTCGTCCATGAAGAACGTGCGCGAGACCGCGAGCGGGTGGTAGTCCGAGTCCTCGGGCGGGTACATCTCCGCGTAGGCCATCGGCCGGAGCAGGTCGCCGATCGGCTCGGCGGCGGCCCGCAGCGGGGCGAGCGCCGCAGCCCCGTCCTCGATGGCACCGCTCCAGCAGACCAGCGAGAAGATCACGATCTCGCCGTGATGCGCCGCGTCCACGAACGGGAGCGGCGGGCAGGTCATCACGTTCGCGATCAGCGAGAGCTCCTCCGGGGCGTCCGCGGCGGCGCGCATGACCGCGGTCACCGACGCGACCGTGGCCGGCTGCACGAGGATGCCGCCCACGACCTGGTCCACCTCCGCGAGCCGGAACCGGAAGCGCGTGGCGACGCCCAGGTTCCCGCCGCCGCCCCGGATGGCCCAGAACAGGTCGGGGTCGGATGCCGCGTCGGCGATCACGACCTCGCCCGTCGCGGTCACGAGCTCGGCCGCCAGCAGGTTGTCGATGGTCATCCCGTGCTTGCGCACGAGGTAGCCGATGCCGCCACCGAGCGTGATCCCCGACACGCCCACGGAGCCGGTGTCGCCGAACCCGATCGCGAGCCCGTGCGGCGCGAGCGCACGCGTGATGTCGCCGGCGGTGAGCCCCGCGCCGACCCAGGCCGTGCGGCCGTCGCGGTCGATGTCGATGTCGCGCAGGTCCCGCACGTCGAGGACGATCCCGCCGTCGGCCGTGGAGTGCGCCGCGCCGCTGTGGCCACCGCACCGGATCGCAAGCTCGAGCCCGGTCTCCCGGGCCAGATCGATGACCGCGCGCACGTCGTCCGTGTCGGCGACGCGAACGATCGCCGCGGGACAGGCGTCGACGCCGCCCAGCATGACCTGGCGCTCGGTGTCGTAGCCCGGGTCCGCGGGGCCGATGACGCGCCCATGGATCGACGCGCGGACAGCCTGGAGGTCCAGCACTCCCGCCATCAGCCCGCCACCCCGGCCGGCTGGGCCGCGAGCGAGGCCGCGAGGGCGTCGAGCAGCTCGTTCGTGCCGCGTTCCCGGGCGGCGTTCTGGTCGAGTCCGTCCAGGAACACGCCCTGCTCGGTCAGCCGGACGTGGGTGCCGGTGGCGGTCGGCACGAGCACGATCGTCGCGACGGACGCGGAGATCGGCCTGCCGTTCATCGTCATGCCATAGGTGTAGACGATCCGCTCGCCCGGCACGATGTCGTGGTAGACGGCGTCGAACGTGAAGCTGCCCTCGCTGGTGGGCTCGCCGGCACCCGCGTGCTCGCGACCGCCGACCCGGAAGTCGAGCGCGTAGTCCATCGGGGCGCCGTCGGGCGGCCCGAACCAGCGGAGCTTGGCCTCGGCGTCGGAGAACGCGCGGAACACGGTCGCGGGGGCGAACGCGAGGTCGCGCTCGACGGTGAACGTGGCGTGGGCGGCGGATCGCTCGGTCATGGGACGCTCCTGTCCAGGCGGTGAGGGGGCGGATGCGCCGCCACCCCGTGGGGCGGCGGCGCGGGGCGCGCTTCAGGCGGTGGGCGGCACGGCTGCCCGGGTTGTGGTCACGCGGACTCCTCCGGCTCGATCTCGCGGAGGTAGGCCTCCATCCGGTCGAACCTGGATTCCCAGATGGCGCGGTACTGGGCGACCCATGCGTCCACCTCGCGCAGCCGGTCGGTCTCCAGGCGGCAGGGACGCCACTGGGCATCCCTCCCCTGCACCACCAGCCCGGCGTCACGGAGAACGCGGAGGTGCTTCGACACGCCCGGCAGCGTCATCGCGAACGGCTGCGCGAGCTCGCCGACCGTCGCGTCGCCCTTCGCGAGCCGGGCGAGGATCGCCCGGCGCGTGGGATCGGCGAGGGCGGCGAACGTGGTGCTGAGCGGGTCTGCGGCGGTCATCGTGGCCTTCGTACTTTGCCAGTTGGTTATGTAACCTAGTGGCATAATACGCGTGGTCGCCGGGCTGTCAAGCCCGGTACCGCGCGAGGTTCGATGAACGGATGGACATCAATGGAGGGCCCCATGGATTGCAATCACGACAGCTCCGGACATGTTTCGGCCCCACGATCGGGCGACTGAACCCGATCGGCGCATGTCCGCGTAGGCTTGCACGAACCAGCTCCGCCCCCCGAGCCCGGAGACCTTCATGACCCGCTGCCTCCTCCTCGTCGGAACGCCCAAGGGCGCCTTCATCTTCGAATCGGACGCCGACCGCAGCGCCTGGACGGTCCGCGGACCCCTGTGCGACGGCTGGCCGATCCACGACATCAACGTCGATCGCGCCACGAACACGCTCTATGCCGGCGCCGGGAGTCCGTGGTTCGGGCCCGCGGTGTTCCGCAGCGACGACCTCGGGACGACCTGGACCCACTCCAGCGAGGGCCTGACGTACGGCGAGGCCGGGCCCAAGGTCGCCAAGGTCTGGAACGTGACGCCGGGCCTGGACGGGATCTACGCCGGCGTGGACCCCGCGGGCCTGTTCCGGAGCGCGGACGGCGGCGCCACGTGGCAGCACGTGGAGGGCCTCACGAACCACCCGAGCCGCCCCGACTGGGGGCCCGGCGCCGGTGGCCTCATCCTCCACACGATCATCCCCCACCCCACGGACGCGAGCCGGATGTGGATCGGGATCAGCTCGGTGGGCGTGTTCGAGACGCAGGACGGCGGGGCGACCTGGCAGACCCGCAACAAGGGCACGCGGGCGGAGTTCAACCCGGAGAACCGGTATCCCGAGTACGGCCAGTGCGTGCACAAGCTCGTCCTCGCCGCCGACGGCGGCGAGCGGCTCTACCAGCAGAACCACTGCGGCGTCTACCGTTCCGCGGACGGCGGCGCGCAGTGGGAGGAGATCACCGGATCCCTGCCCAGCGACTTCGGGTTCGTCATGGCGGCCCATCCGCGTGACCCCAAGACCGTCTGGAACATCCCGCTCACGGACCCCCAGGAGGGCCGGATGATGCCCGGCGGCGCGATGGCCGTGTGGCGCACCAACGACGGCGGGGACACCTGGATCCGTTCGGGCGACGGGATGCCCCAGGAGCACGCGTTCGTGGGCGTGCTGCGTGAGGCAATGGCCGTCGACCGGCTGGACCCGGTGGGCGTGTTCTTCGGCACGAGCACCGGGCAGCTCTACGGTTCCGCGGACGAGGGCGTGACGTGGTCGAAGGTGGCGGACAACCTGCCGCCGATCTGGAGCGTGGAGACCCTCGTCATTGACTGACGGCGGCGCGCCCGCTCCGGCGACCGTCCACCTCCCGCGGTCGCTGGTGGCGCTGTTCCCGGGCTCGGAGAAGCGGATGCCGGCAACCGGGAGCACGGTGCTCGAGGTCATCCGTGACCTCGACACGCGCGTGCCCGGGCTCGCCAACCGCGTTCTCGACGCCGGACCGAGCATCCGGCGCCACCTCAACCTGTTCGTGGACGGGCAGCTGGCGGCGCTGGACACGCCCGTGCCGCCGGGCGCCCAGCTCCACGTGATCCCGGCGGTGTCCGGAGGCTGAGCGCTACCCGGCGAGCCGGTCGCGGTTCCGCTCGTCGCGCCAGGCGAGGACGTCGCGGCCGCGCTCCACGGGCCACGCCGGCCCGTTGAAGCCGAGCGTGATCTGGGTGAAGCCCAGCTCGAGGTAGCGGTCCGCGTCCTCGCGCAGGAACCGGTCGATGTCGTCGGGCTCGATGCCCAGGCCCCACTCGATCTCGGCCGGGTCGCGCCCGATCGCCTCGCAGTGGCGTCGCAGGGCCGCGACCTTCGGGACGAGCTCCTCGGGCCGGTCGGGGAACGCCGCATGCCAGCCGGTGGCGTGGCGGGCGACGAGCTTGAGCGTCACCTGCTCCCCCACCCCGGCGATGAGGACCGGCATGGGCCGCACCGGGGGCGGGTTGAGCTTCGCGAGCCGATCCTCGATGACCGGCAGCGCCGCCGACAGGTCGCGCAGGCGCGACGGAAACGTGCCGAAGTCGTAGCCGTACTCGTCGTAGTCGCGCTGCTTCCAGCCCGCCCCGAGCCCCAGGATCACCCGCCCACCGCTCACGTGGTCCACCGTCCGGGCCATGTCCGCGAGGAGGGCCGGGTTGCGGTAGCCGATGCACGAGACCAGCGGCCCGATCTCGATGCGGCTCGTCGCCTCCGCCCACGCGGCGAGCACCGTCCAGCACTCGAAGTGCGGGCCATCGCGGTCGCCGTAGAGCGGGAAGAAGTGGTCCCAGTTGTACGCGATGTCGTAGCCCAGGGCCTCGGCCTCGACGGCCGCGCGACGCAGCTCCCGCCACGGGCCCTGCTGCGGGTGGATCTGGGCGGCGATGCGGATCGGGCGCAAGGGCATCTCCAGCGTCATGGGTGCGGGGTTGTCGTCATCCCGTACCGGCGTGGGCGTCCCCGGGATCACCGGGCAGCCAGCCGAGCCGCGCGAGCACGCTCGTGGCGAGGTCGCCCGGCGGTGCGTCCGCATCGATCGCCCAGTCGACTCTGTCCTCGGAATCGGCGCCCTCGAGCTGCCCGAGCGCGGTCGAGAGGTCCTCCGCGCGGGAGGCGTTGGGATCGCCCTCGAGGCGTCGCCGGACGACGTCCGCCGTCACCCGGAGCCCGATCACCGTCAGCGGCACGCCGGCGGCGGCCTGGTAGCGATCGCGGCTCCCGCGCGGGATCGAGCCCGCCAGCACGAGACGCTCCACGCCCAGGTCCAGGTACCGCGTGGCCATCGTCCCGAGCATCTCCAGCGTGACGCGCGGATCCTCGTGCTCGTCCCACGCGACGGGCGCGCCATACCAGCCGAGCCAGTCGAGGTCGATCGCCGCGCCATGGACGCCGGCGGCCGCCAGGCGGTCCACGAGCTCGACCGCGAGCGTGGTCTTGCCCGCGCCATAGACGCCGGTCAGGAGCACCGCCTCGGCGCCCGGCGCGGCTCGGCCGACGGGTGTCGCACCACTGGGCGCCATCGAGCCGGCGAGCAGGTCCGCCGCCTCGTCCACCGACGCCCGCTGGTCGTCGGTCTGCAGGTGGCGCCGGTCATGCGCCGAGGCGTGCGCGAACCGGCCGAGACGGTCCTGGAGCGCGTGCAGCCGCTCCACATGCCGGGCCTCGATCGCGGGCCACCAGGCCGGCACCGGCCGCACGTCCATGAGCGCGAGCACGTGATCCAGGCAGAACGGCGCGGTCGATGCCGCCTCCGCCCACGCGGGATCCTCGGTGAGCCGGACGACGGTCTCCACCGACCGCCCGTCCGCGATCACGACCCGCTCGCACGCGGGGCACGCGGGCGGGCGACGCGCGTCGGCGACCTTGCGCGCCCGCGACCAGCCCCTGGCATGCGTGGCGATCTCGATGTCGCGCAGCCGCGCCACCAGCGTCGCACGCAGGAGGATCGATGCGCCGAGGCTGCCGGACCGCGCCCGGTCGGCGTCGAGGAAGGCCCGCGAGTGCCGGCCGCAGAAGCCCCGGGCGGCGTCCAGGTCCTGGCGATAGCCGACGTCGTTGACGCTCTCCGCGAGGATCGACTCGAGGTAGGCGGCCTCGGTGCGCCGGCGCTCGCGGCACAGCGGGCAGCCGGGCGCGTCGAACGCGTCGGCGAGCTGGATGTCGGCGCCGGAGCGCACGCGGAGGCGGCTCATCTGCCCGCATGGTGGGGCAGGATCGTCGCGGCGTCGAACTTGACGCCCCCGTCCCGCGCTTCGTACGATCCGCCGCACAACTGAAGAGCACTATCAAGAGTGGCGGAGGGACCGGCCCGCAGATGCCACGACAACCTACCGGCGAGCAGCCGGCAAGGTGCCAAGTCCGGGCAGGTTCTCCTGCGAGATAGGGCGCACCCCTGGGACCCTTCCTCGTGGAAGGGTCTTTCCGTCTCCGGTCCGTCCGCCCCGTCCCCCACCCTGGAAGGACCGGACATGGCCATCGAGACGTCCCCGCCGCCGACCGCGGCGACCACCGGCACGAGCCCCACCGGCACGAATCCCGCCGTCATCGGCCTCGCCTGTCGCGGCTGTGGACGGCCGGAAGCCGCGGGCCTGAGCTACGTCTGCCCTGCGTGCTTCGGGCCGCTTGAAGTCGTGTACGACCTCCGGGCCGTGGGCGCGACGGTGAGCCCGGCGATCCTCGCCACGCGGCCCGCGGGCGTCTGGCGCTACCGGGAGCTGCTCCCGGTCGCGGTCCCGGAGCGGAGCCTCGCCGTCGGCGGCACGCCGCTCGTCTCCGCGACCCGCCTCGGAGCCGCGCTCGGCGTCGACCGCCTGCTCGTCAAGGACGACACCCGGAACCCCACCCTCTCGTTCAAGGACCGCGCGGTCGCGATCGCCACGGCCACGGCGCTCGAGCTCGGCCTCGACGCGCTGGCCTGCGCGAGCACCGGCAACCTGGCCGGCGCGACGGCCGCCGCCGCGGCCGCGGCCGGGCTCCCCGCGTACGTGTTCGTCCCCGCGGACCTGGAGCAGGCGAAGATCGACCACGCGCTTGCGTACGGCGCGACGGTCGTCCCCATCGACGGCACGTACGACGACGTGAACCGCCTGTGCCTCGAGGTCGCCGACGAGCTCGGCTGGGGCACGGTCAACGTCAACCTGCGGCCGTACTACGCGGAGGGCAGCAAGACGCTCGCCTACGAGATCGCCGAGGCGCTCGGCTGGCGGCTGCCCGACGTCGTCGTGGCGCCGATCGCCTCCGGGGCCATGCTGACCCGCGTGGCGCGCGCATTCGAGGAGCTCGTCGAGCTCGGCTGGGTCGACCCGAGGCCCGTCCGGTTCGTCGGCGGCCAGTCCGCGGGCTGCGCGCCGGTCGCGACCGCCTGGAGCGGCGGCGTCGATGTCGTCTCGCCCGTCCGCACGCCGGACACCATCGTCCGATCGCTGGCGATCGGCAACCCCGCCGACGGCCTCCACGCACTGGAGCTCGCCCGGGGCACGCACGGCTCGATCGAGGCGGTCGACGACGCGGCGACGGCCGACGCCATCCGCCGCGCCGCGCGCCTCGAGGGGATCTACACCGAGACCGCGGGCGGCGTCACGATCGCCGCCGTGGAGTCGGCCCGCCGGCGCGGCGTCATCCGGCCCGGCGACGAGGTCGTCACCCTGCTCACGGGCAACGGGCTCAAGACCCCGGACGCCGTCCGGTTCGGCGTCGCCGACGAGAACCGTGTCGCCACGCCCGGCCGACCCGGCCTCGCACCCGTGCTCCCCGCTCGCTTCAGCGCCTTCGAAGGATGGTTGTCCGCATGAGCCAGGTCAGAATCCCGCCCGTCCTCCGACCGTCGGCCGGCGGCCAGAAGCTGCTGGACGTGCCCGGCGCCACCGTGGGCGAGGTCCTCGGCCAGCTCGTGGCGACGTACCCGGCCCTCGGTCCTCGCCTGCTCGACGACGCGGGTGAGATCAACCGCTTCGTCAACGTGTTCGTGAACGAGACCGACGTCCGCCATCTCCAGGTGCTGGCGACGCCCGTGGGCGAGCGTGACACGCTGCTGCTGCTGCCGGCGATGGCCGGCGGCTGACCGGTCCGCTACCAGCCCCGCGCCACGCGGGCATCGTGGAGGGCGGACCAGGTTTCGGCCTGGATCGCCCGCAGCTCCATGGCGACGGCGAGGGCCGTGCTCCCGACCGCGGCGATGGCCGCCGCCCGCACCTCGGGATCGTCCGTGTTCCGGGCGAGCACGGCGAGGTCCCATGCCCGTGAGCCGAGGCACGCGTCCTCCAGGTCGATCCAGGTCACACGTCCGTCGAGCGCCACCACGGCGTTCCGGGGGAACGCGTCCCCGTGCTGGGGCACGAGCGCGGGATCGGCCGCGAGGAGCGCCGGCACCAGCGCGTGCCGCCGCCGCCGGAGCTCCTC
>JAICUV010000243.1 GCA_025935655.1 Chloroflexota bacterium
AGCAGGTGGTGCTCGCACAGCGAGTAGAACGGGATGTCCTTGACGACCACCATCTCGCTGTAGTCGACCTCGAAGATCGCCTTGTTGATCAGGCGCTCCGGGTCGACGTGGTAGCCCGCGGTGAGCTCGTGGTACATCCGGTGCACCCGCTCCGGCGTCCCCGCAACGCCCTCGCGCGACGGATCCTCGCCGATCTCGGTGAGGATCTGGCGGACCGCGTCCTCGATCCCGCCGCTGACCGGCGTCGCGCCCCGCTTCGAGCGCCTGGCCGGCGGCGGGGCGGCGATCTCGGCGGCGCTCGCGACGAGGCCCTCGAACCCGTCGTCGCCGATCTCGTTCTCGATCTCGTCGACGATCCGGCGGACGTTGTCCGGGAGGTCGCGCGTGGTGGGCTCGTCGGGGCGGTCGCTCATGGCGGTCGATGGTAGCGCGGGGCGCCGTGCATCATTGCGGGATGGCTGTCCGCGGCCGCGTCATCGTCCTCAACGGCACCTCGAGCGCCGGCAAGTCCACGCTGATCCGCGCCATCCAGCCGCGGCTCGGCGGCGCGTGGCTCGGCGTGGGCATCGACACGGTGGTGTTCGCCCTCCCGAAGGCGTACCTGGACCAGCCGCTGTGGGGCGAGGTCTTCCGCTACGTGCCCGCCGAGCCTGGGTCGGACGCCCCGTTCCGGATCGTGACCGGCGAGCTCGGCCACCGGCTCGTCGAGGGGATGCACCGCACGGTCGCGTCGCTCGCCGACGCGGGGCTGTCCGTGATCGTGGACCACGTGCTGCTCGAGCCCGACTGGCTCCCCGATCTCGCGACGCGCCTCGCCGGGCACGAGGTCCTGTTCGTCGGGGTGCGCTGCCCGCTCGAGGTCGTCGTCCGCCGCGAGGCGGAGCGCAGGGACCGCACGATCGGCCAGGCGGCCGCGCAGTTCGACGTGGTCCACCGTGCGGGCGGCTACGACGTCGAGGTGGACACCTCGCGCCAGTCGCCGGACGAGGCCGCGGCAACGATCGTGGGCGCGCTCGAGGGCGGGTTTCCGCCGGTCCCGTTCTCGCGAGTGCGGCCGCCAGCCCCCTGACCCGCGCTCAGCCCGCCCGCGACCGCTGGTAGCGGCGGCCCTCCGCGCCGCGCAGCCACGCCCTGGCGTTCTCGCCGAGGTCGCCCACGTGGTAGCCACCCTCCTGGAGGATGACGAGCCGCTTGCCGAGCGCGGCGGTCCGCCGCCCGCACTCGTGGTAGACGGGCGTCGTGAGGGCGAAGTCCCCGATCGGGTCCTTGCCGTAGGTGTCGAAGCCGAGCGAGACCACGACGACGTCGCCGGGCTCATCCGCGATCCGCGCGAGGCCCCGGTCGAGCGCCGCGAGGTACGCCTCGTCGTCCGTCCCGGCCGGCAGCGGGATGTTGAGGTTCGCGCCCGCCCCGTCGCCCTCGCCGCCCTCGTCCTCCCAGCCCAGGAGGTACGGATACTGCCGGTCCGGGTGCGCGTGGAGGCTGACGTACAGGACGTCGCCCCGGCGCCAGAAGATCTGCTCGGTCCCGTTGCCGTGGTGGAAGTCCACGTCGAGGATCGACACGTGCTCGCCGGTCGCGCGGGCAACGGCCTCCGCGGCGATCGCGGCGTTGTTGAAGTAGCAGAACCCGCCGTACATGCCCCGCGCCGCGTGGTGCCCGGGCGGGCGGCACAGGCCGTACGCGGCCCGCTCCCCGCCGAGCACGAGGTCCACCGTCGTGAGGGCCACGTCGACCGCGGCGCGCGCCGCCGCGTACGTCCCCTCGAGGATGTACGTGGACGTGTCCAGCGCCCAGTACCCGGCCCGGCCGTCGATCTTCGTCGCCTCCCGGCGGGCCGACGCCGGCATCCCCTCGGTCGCCGCGGCGTTGGTGATCGTCTCGGGCGCGAGGAAGTCGTACGGGTGCCCCTGGCGGACCGCCTCGTCCCAGGCCTCCTCGAGGAACCGCAGGAGTCCCGGGTCGTGGACGGCGGTGATCGGCTCCGGCCCGTGCGTGGCCGGGACGACCGCCTCGAACCCGCGGTCGGCCAGGAGCGTGGAGCGGATGGTCTCCGCCCGCTCCGCGACCTCGTTCGCCGCCACCTGGACGCCGAGGATGGTCTGGGTCCGGATGTCGTGGCCGAGGTGCAGCGGCGAGTAGACGAAGCGCATCCGCGCGATGCTACCGACCGCGGCGGTCGCGCGTCAGGCCGTTCCGAGGATCGCCGCGGTCACGTCCGCCGGCCGGTAGCGCATGAGGTTGTGCGCGATCCCCGGGAAGCCCGTGATGCGAATCGGGCCGCGTCCCGCCGCGGACCGGGCCATCGCGGTCCGGCGCAGCTCGGCGAGCCGCGCGTCCGGGTCGCCCGCGCCAAGCGCGACGAGCGCCGCGACCGGCGCCTCGACCGCCGCGAGACCCTCGGCCGGATCCCAGGCGAACATCCCCCGCACGATCGACTCCACGACGTGCGGGCGGACGGCGCGGACCACATGACCCGCGGCCGTCTCCACGACGGCGTCCCGTGCCGCGCGCTCCTGGTCCGCGTCCCACGTCCCGGGATCGAACGCGCGGCGGTCCGCGAGGAAGGCGTCCATGGATCGCAGCACCTCCGGCGGCTCGTCGAGGCCGCGCAGGAACTCGTCCACGTCGCTGTCCGTGGTCACCTCGAGCCGCTCCCAGCCGCCGTCCACGAGCACGATGCCTGCGCACCGTTCGCCCAGCGCCACCGCCGCTCGCGCCGCGACGATCGCCCCGAACCCGTGTCCCGCCACCACGACCCGTCCGCCCGCCAGCAACCCGGAGCCCTCGGCCACCGCGACGGCGTCCGACGCCAGCGACTCCGGCTCGTAGCCGGTCATGGGCGCATCGGAGAGGCCCTGCCCGCGCAGGTCGGCCGCGACCACCCGGGTGACCGCGGCCAGGCGCCGGGCGACGGGTGCCCACGACCACGCCGGCTGGAGCAGGCCGGGAAGCAGGAGCACGCCGGGCGGGCCCGCCGCTCCCCACGCGTCGCCACCGGGGGGTCCGCCCCAGTCGAGGAAGTGCAGCCTGGACCCGTCATCCGCCGCGACGACGAACCCGTCGGGCTCGCGCGCCGGGTCCGGCGGCGGCGCCAGGAGCAGGTCTGGCGCCCACGGCTCGAGGGGGGCGGCGGGATCGAGGGTCATCGCGGCTAGGATACGGGCGCCATGGTCAAGCGCCGCCGCGGGTCCCGGTTCGCCGATCGGCGTCCCCGCGCCCGCCACGAGCGGTTCGACGTCCTCGTGGACCGCGCGATCGCCGGGATCCCGCAACCGTTCCGGGCCGCCCTCGACGAGATCGCGATCGTGATCGCCGACGAGCCGGACGCGGACCAGCGACGGGAGAACGGCCTCGGGCCGGACGAGACGCTCTACGGCCTGTACGAGGGCGTGCCGCTCGACGAGTGGGGCGGCGACTGGCTGCCGGTCCCGACCCGGATCGTCCTGTTCCGGCTCCCGCTGGAGGAGGACTTCCCGGACCCGGAGGACCTCGCCGACGAGGTGCGGATCACGATCCTCCACGAGCTCGCCCACCACCTGGGCATCGAGGACGAGGACCGCCTCCACGAGCTGGGGATCGACTGACGCCCTCGTCGCTCGTCAGGGCCGGAGCTGCGCGAGGCCCACGACGAGCAGGACGAGCGCGAGCCCGGCGCCCACGCCGAGCGCGGGCGTGAACCACGGGCTCCAGATCGATCCGCCGCCGGCCGGGTCGTCGCGACCCGCCTGGAGGCCGTGCGTGTAGTGCGTGAGCGCCTCGAAGGCGTAGACGGCCGGCGCGGCCGTGATCGCCTCGACCAGGAACAGCAGGGTCCCGAACGCGAACACGAGCGCCGCCACGAGCGGGATGACGAGCACCGGCGGGAACGACTCCGCGATCCCCGTGCCGTCGACGACCCGGACCACCACGTCGCCGCCGATCGACACGCCGAACAGCACGATGAACTGCGACAGGATGCCGAACAGGGCCACCACGATCGCCAGCCGCTTGCGCGCCCGGGCCAGCCGGATCGAGCGCTGGATCGCCTCGAACACGCCGACCTCACCGAGGACGATCCCCGACACGACGTACGCGAACGGCGCGCTCACCAGCGTGCCCACGACGAGCGAGACGCCGAAGTTGATCGCGTCCTGGTTCCCGAAGGCGAACACGAACGGCAGCTGGACGAGCGTGGACAGGAGCCCTGCCACCAGCCCGACGAGGAACGTCGCGCCGAACACGCGCCAGAATCGGTGCCGCGCGATGGCGATCGACTCCCGGAGGCGCAGCGGCCGGCCCTCAGCGCGGCCGCCGATGACCGCCACCGCCAGTGTCCGCGCCTCGGTGCTGGCGGCCAGGTAGCCGAGGAAGGCGATGCATGCCATGGCGATGATCGGGCCGTTGAGCCCGGAGTCGATGGCGCTCTCGAACATCGGCGCCGCGACACTCGCACCGACCCCGACCAGCATCACGACCGGCGCGACCGTCACCAGCAGGATCAGCCCGATGTAGAAGCTCGCCGACCGGAGGCCGGAGTCGGGGCGCGTGAGCAGGTCGAACGCCTGGCCCACGAGCTTGCGGGTCCCGAGCGGGATCGCGAGGACCTCGTCGCGCACCGGCGACGCCCCGGGAATGCCGGCCGCGGGGCCCGCGAGCCCGGGCGGGAGCATCGGACCCACGAACGCGCCGTCGTACACGAGGCGGGGCGGCCCGTCCGGTGGTGCGGGCGGCCCCGGCGGCTCGGGCGGGATCGCCGCCGCGCCCTCCGTCATGCCGGGACGACCGCCTCCCCGGGGATCGGCCGTGCGCGGGCGAGGAGGTCGGCCAGCCGATCCGTGGCCACGTTGCCGCCCGAGAGGATCACGCACACGCGATCGCCGTCGCGGATCGGGATCGCGCCGGTGAGGACCGCCGAGAGGGCCGCGGCGCCGGCGGGCTCGAGCACCTGCTTGGTGCGCTCCAGCCCGAACCGGAGCCCGCCCAGGATCGTCGCGTCGTCCACCAGCACGACGCCGTCGAGGTAGCGTTTCGCGACGTCCAGCGCGAGCCGGCCGACCACGGGCGCACCGAGCCCATCCGCGACGCTGACCGGGGAGACCCGCACGGGCTCCCCCGCCGCGAGGCCCTGCGTCATCGCCTCCGAGCCGTGCGGCTCCACGCCGTACACCCGGACGGACGGGCGCGATTCC
>JAICUV010000278.1 GCA_025935655.1 Chloroflexota bacterium
CCCGTGACTCACGTGCGAGTCAGATCGAGGCAACGCGTGCGGGAAGCCCCGTGCGAAGTGGCACTTGGCCCGTCACGCCGTGCGGGGGACCCGCAGATCTGACTCACAGCGGAGTCAACGGGCCGGGTTCGTTCACCTGACTCACCGCGGGGTCAACGGGCCCGCGGCCCCTCACCTGACTCCCTGGGGAGGCAACGGGACCCGCGGCCCTCACCTGCCTCTTCGCGGGATCAACGCGTCCACGGCTCCCTCCCGTGACTCACGTGCGAGTCAGATCGAGGCAACGCGTGCGGGAAGCCGCGTGCAAAGTGGCACTTTGCCCGTCACGCCGTGCGGGGGACCCGCAGATCTGACTCACAGCGGAGTCAACGCGCCGCCGGGAGCGCATCGCGATGCCGCCCGTGTCGCAGACAAGCGTCGGCCCAGGTAAGCACGCGTCAAGTGACGGATACGTGGCTGGTGATCGCCCGGCGCTACAACCCGCCCATGACCGCGCGCATCGATCTCAGGAGCCGGGCCCTCGGCATCGTCGTTGCGGACGCGATCCGGGAGGCGCGCACGCTCGTGGGCTGGTCGCAGCGCGAGCTCGCCGCGCGGGCGGGCACGTCGCAGGCGACCGTGTGGCGCATCGAGACCGACAGGGCGGGCCGCCTCGACGCACGGGTGGTCGAGCGAATCCTCGCCGCGCTGGGGCTCCGGCCGACGCTGGAGCTGAACGACCGGCACCTCGAAGACCGCCGCCGACAACGGGACCTGGTCCACGCCATCCTGAACCCGCAGGTCGATCGACGGCTCCGGCGCGCCGGCTGGCAGACGAGAACCGAGGTCCAGATCGGCGATCCCGAGCCACGCGGCTGGATCGACACGCTGGCCTATCGCGAGGCGGACCATGCGCTGCTCGTCGAGGAGACGAAGACCGACCTGCCGGACATGGGGGCACTCCAGCGCACGCTCACCTTCTATGACCGCGCGGCGTGGGCGACCGCGCGACGGTTCGGCTGGCACCCGAGGAGTGTGCACGTGCTCGTCGTGTGCCTTGACACGACGGTCGTGCGTCAACGCCTCGCCGCGAACAGGACCGGGCTCGCCACCGCGTTCCCCGGCCGGGCTGACGCGATGCACGACTGGCTGCGGGACCCGTCGGCGCCGCCGCCGCGGGGCTGGACGCTGACGCTGACCGATCCGGCATCAAGATCGGCGCGGTGGCTCCGCGCGGGGATCGCCGACCGTCGCCTGCCGGCGCCCTACGAGGACTACGCGTCGGCGGCACGGACCCTCCCGGCGCGCGACCGGGATGCGCACGGCCCGCCCGTCGGCCGCTGAGCCCACGGGCAGAGGCGCCTGCCGACGTCCGCTACCCTCCCCGCATGACCCAGCAGCCCGTGCCGTCCACGCCCGCGATCGACGCGCTCACCGCGGCCGGCGTGCCCTTCCGCGTCGTCCGGACGGAGATCGCGCGGAGCGCGGAGGAGAGTGCCGCGTTCCAGGGCATCCCGGTCGGCAGTCTGCTGCGCTCGATCCTCGTGCGCAAGGCCGCGGACGACTTCTGCTTCGTCCTGGTGCCCGGTGGCCGGCGGTTCAACTGGCCGAAGCTCCGCCAGCTCCTGGGCACGAACCGGCTGACGCTGCCCACGGAGGAGGAGGCGAAGGCCGAGACGGGCTATGTCCGCGGCGCGATCACGCCGTTCGGCGCCCGCCGTGCGTGGCCGGTCATCGCGGACGCGAGCATCGAGGGCCTGGAGGTGGTGGCGATCGGCGGTGGCGCACGGGGCGTGAACGTCCACCTGGCGCCGGCCGACCTCGTTGCCGCGACGAACGCGCAGGTCGTGGACATCACCGTGCCCGAGGAGCCGCGACGCGAAGAGCCGGGGCCCAGCGAGCCGGAGGCCGATGAGCCGCGAACCGACGAGCCGCGACCCGAGCCCCCGCGGCCTGACGCCCCCGCGGCGACCGAATGACCCAGGCGCCGACCGGGCCGCTCGCGGGCGTCCGCATCGCGGACTGCTCGACGGTGCTCGCCGGGCCGTTCGCCACGATGCTCCTCGCGGACCTCGGCGCCGACGTGATCAAGGTCGAGCCGCCCGAAGGCGACGTGACCCGGACGTGGGGCCCGCCGTGGGTCGGGAGCGAGGCCGACGGGACGCGGACCGCCGCCTACTACCTGAGCGTCAACCGCAACAAGCGCTCGATCCGCCTCGACCTGAAGCAGGAGCGGGGCCGCGAGGTCCTGCGGCGGCTCATCCGCGCCTCGGACGCGCTGGTCGAGAACCACAAGGTGGGCGGCTTCGCGAGGCTCGGCTTCGGGGACGAGGTCCTCCGCGACCTGAACCCGGACCTCGTTCACCTGGCGATCTCCGGGTTCGGCCCGACCGGTCCCGACGCCGGCAAGCCGGGCTACGACTTCATCGCCCAGGCCGTGGGCGGGCTCATGTCGATCACCGGCCAGCCCGACGACGAGGGAGGCCGCCCGGTGAAGGTGGGCGTCGCGATCAGCGATGTCGTGACGGGCCTGTTCGCGGCGGTTGGGATCCTGGCGGGCCTGCTCGGACGCGAGCGGGCGGCGGCCGCGACGGGCGCGCGCGGCCAGCGCATCGACGTCAGCCTCCTCGAGAGCACGCTGGCGGTGCTCGTCAACCAGGCGCAGAACGCGTTCGTGACAGGAGTCCCACCGGCGCGGCTCGGCAGCGCCCACCCGAACATCGTCCCGTACGAGACGTTCGTCACGGGCGACGGCGAGCTCGCCCTCGCGGTCGCGAGCGAGCGCCAGTGGCCGCGCCTGTGCGAGGCGATCGGGCTGCCCGCGCTGGCCGCCGACCCGCGGTTCGCGACGAACGGCGACCGGGTGACGAACCGCGCGCAGCTCCGGCCGCTGCTGGCGGCGGCGTTCCTCGGCCGCTCGACCGGCGACTGGCTCGCCGCGCTCGACGACGCGGACATCCCCGCGGGCGCGATCAACGACGTCGCGGCTGCGTTCCGGACGCCACAGGCCCAGGCGCGGTCGATGACGGTCGACGTCCAGCACCCCGTCCTCGGGACCATCCGCCAGGCAGGCCTCGCGCTCGAGCTCGCCGCGACCCCCGCCTCGATCCGCACGGCGCCGCCGCTGCTGGGCGAGGACGCGGCGACGGTGCTGGCGAGCCTCGGGTATGGCGCCGACGAGGTCGCGGCGCTCGCGGCCGACGGGGTCACCTGACGGTGGCGCGGCGCTCGATGATCACGTACCCCACGCAGCGGCTGCTGGGCGTGATCGACGACCCTGGGCAGGCCCGCGAGGCGGTCGCCGCGCTGGAGGCGACGGGCGTGCCCGCGACCGACATCCGCCTGCTCGAGGGCACCGACGGGCGCGCGCAGCTCGCGACGCTGGGCTCCAACCCCAACATCCTGTCGCGGCTCGTGCGGGCGGTCCAGTTCATGTCGATGGACCAGCTGCCGGACTTCCTCGTCTACGAGCGGGCGATCGAGGACGGACGCGCCGTCGTCGCCGTCCACGTCGCCAACCGTGACGCGATGCTCCGGTCGCGGGTCGTCCTGGAGCGGTTCGGCGCCCACTTCCTCAACCACTTCGGCCGGCTCCAGACCGAGGAGCTCACGCTGTGGCGCGGGCCGGAGCCCGAGATCGACGACTCGCTCCGCCGCTGACGCGCGTCGGCGCCGTGCACACGAAGAGGCCGGCGACCGTTCGGGGAAACGGCCGCCGGCGAGGGAAGAGGCGGTGTTGGGCCGCAGGGGGCGCGGCCCGCGGACTGACCCGGCCGGAGGGGGCCCGGCCGGTGTGCCCTCAGTTCATCGGGTCGCCGTCGCCGGCGGAGAAGATCCCGATGGCGCCGTGGCCGACGAGGTTGAACGCGTGGGTGACGAAGGGGTACATCCCGTCCTCGACCGGCGAGAACTCGATGATCGCGCCCTGTGCCGGGGAGAGGTCCACGGCCTGGCTGCCCCAGCCCTGCGCGTTGCCGCGCTCCAGGCTGACGCCTTCCTTGTGGACCGTGTCGAAGATCGTGCCGACGACGTGGAACGAGCTGTCCATGTTCGGCCCGGCATCGAGGACGAAGACGCGGACCCGGCCGCCCGTCTTCACCTGGACCGGGTTGTCCTTGTACTGGTTGGCGACCCCGTTGAAGACCACGAAGTCCGGGCTGGCGGCCGTCTGGTTGGCCTTGGCGTAGTCCGCGGGCTGACCCTGCGCGCCGAGATACCACTCGCTCTGGACGAACGCGAACTCGTTGTCGACCTTGGGCAGGCCGCCCTTC
>JAICUV010000305.1 GCA_025935655.1 Chloroflexota bacterium
GGCGAGCGCCGGCTTCAAAAGGTTGCCGGCGTCCATCGCGCCCTCGGCTTTGCCAGCGCCCACGAGCGTGTGCATCTCGTCGATGAACAGGATGATGTCGCCTTCGGCCTGGCGCACCTCGTCGAGCACGCCCTTAAGCCGCTCCTCGAATTCGCCGCGATATTTGGCGCCGGCGATCATCGCGCCGAGGTCGAGGCCGATGACCCGCTTGTCCTTGAGCGTCTCGGGCACGTCGCCGCGGACGATCCGCTGGGCCAGGCCCTCGACGATCGCGGTCTTGCCGACGCCGGGCTCGCCGATGAGCACCGGGTTGTTCTTGGTGCGTCGCGAGAGCACCTGGATCGTGCGCCGGATCTCCTCGTCCCGGCCGATGACCGGGTCGAGCTTGCCGGCGCGAGCCTCGGCGGTGAGGTCGCGCCCGTACTTCTCCAGGGCCGCGTAGGTGCCCTCGGGAGTGGGCGAGGTCACGCGCTGGCCGCCGCGGACGGTCTGGAGCGCGCCGAGGATCGCCTCGGACGAGGCGCCGTGGCGCGCGAGCAGCTGCTGCGCCTCGCCGCCCGCCTCCGCGACGCCCAGCAGGAGGTGCTCCGTCGAGGTGTACTCGTCGCCGAGGCGCCGCGCCTCCTCCTGCGCCCGCTCGATGACGCGCTTTGCGCGCGGGTCGAGCGTGAGCTGGCCGCCCTGGACGTGGGCCCGCCGGGCGAGGATGCCGGCGAGCTCGTCGCGGAACGCGGGCACGTCGGCGCCGAGACGACGGAGCGTCTCCGCGGGGATGCCGTCGTCCGGCCCGACGAGCGCGGACAGCAGGTGCTCCGCGTCCAGCACGGGGCTCTGCATCCGCTCGGCGAGCTGCTGGGCGGTGACGATGGCCTCCTGGGCCTTCTCGGTGAAGCGGTCGAGTTGCATCATTCGGTTCTCGTTCTCGGGGGTCGGTGTGTCGGATCAGGTGGTGGCCCGGGGGTCGGGCTGGTTGACGAGGTCGAGGAAGGCGGCCGCCGCCTTCGCCTGCGGCTCGTCGAGCTTCTGGGGCAGGACGACGCGGACCTTCACGTAGAGGTCGCCGGCGCCGTCGCCCTTCATCTTGGGCATGCCCTGACCGGTGAGGCGGAACACCTTGCCCGTCTGGGTCCCGGCCGGGATCGTGAGCAGGATCCGACCCTTGAGCGTGGCCACCCTGACCTCGCCACCCAGCAGCGCCTCGCGGAGCGTGATCGGGAGCTCCCGTTCCAGGTCCGCACCACGGCGCGTGTACACGCCGTGCGGCGCCATCCGGACCGTCACGACGACGTCGCGGCCGTTGGGCCCCTTGCCGCTCAGCTTCACACGGCTGCCCGTGTCCACGCCGCGCGGGATCTTGACCTCGTAGCGCTTGCCCTCGACCTCCAGCAGCCGCTGGGTCCCGTGGAAGGCCTCCTCGAGCGTCAGCTCCGCGGGCGCCTCCAGGCTCGTCTGCCGGCTCGGCGCGTCGGACGCACGGCCGCGACCGGGCGACCCGCCGAGACCCATGTCGCCGAGGATGTCCTCGAAGCTGGGCCCGGGACCGCCGGTCCGGCGGGCCATCCGCTCGGCTGCCGCATCGCGGGTGCCGGTCTGGGAGGCCGCGCCGGCCGCCGCTCCCGAGAAGACCAGGCGGAAGAAGTCCGAGAAGCCGGCGTCGCCACCGCCGGCCGTCCGGAACTCGTAGCGGACGTTGCCACCCTGGCCGAACCCGCCGTTGCCGCCGGCGGCGTAGCCCGCGAACGGGCCACCGGCGGCGAACGGATCGGCGCCGCCCTGGCCGCCGCCGGCTCGCTGGTACTGCTCCCAGTTCGAGCCCAGGAGGTCGTACTGCTTGCGCTTGTCGGCGTCCGACAGGACGGCGTTCGCCTCGTTGACGTCCTTGAACCGCCGCTCGGCAGCGGCGTCCCCCGGGTTGCGGTCCGGATGGTGCTCGCGCGCGAGCTTCCGGAATGCCTTCTTGATGTCCGCCTGGGTGGCGGACCTCGGCACCCCGAGAATCTCGTAGTAGTCGCGATACTCCATCAGTCGCTCACCACTGGGACGCCCGATGCGCGCGTTGCCCGCCACGGTCCTCGCTCACGCACGTTCGCGTGCGCTCGAGCGATGAGCCGGTTGCGGTGTCCGCCGTCCATCGACGTCCCAGTGGCGACCTCCTACGAACCCTTGACGACGACCTGGGGCTGATCCGCGGGCGGGAACGTGGTCCGCCGCACGCGGGACTCGGGCTCCGGCTTGGGGAGCTTCTCGCCGCCCTCGACGATCGTCGGAGGCACGGCCTTGAGCGGCTTCGGGCTGCGGCGCAGCGCCGCTGCCAGCACCTGCTCCATGTTGTCGGCGAGCACGAGCTTGAGCTGCTTGCGGATCTCCTCGGGGATGTCCCGCAGGTCCTTCTCGTTCTTCTTGGGCAGGATGACCATCCCCGCGCCCGACAGGTGCGCGGCGAGGATCTTGGACTTGAGGCCGCCGATCGGCAGCACCCGGCCACGGAGCGTGATCTCGCCGGTCATGGCGACGTCCTTGCGGACGGGGATGCCCGTGAGCGCGGAGACCATCGCGGTGGCCATGGTCACGCCGGCGGACGGGCCGTCCTTGGGGATGGCGCCGGCCGGGACGTGGATGTGGAGGGTGTTCTTCTCGAACGTCTCGCGGGGGATGCCCAGCGAGGCGGCGTTGGAGCGGATCCAGGAGAGCGCCGCGCGAGCGGACTCGCGCATGACGTCGCCCAGCTGGCCCGTGAGGATGAAGTCCTCCTTGCCCTCCATCTTCGTGACCTCGACGGCGACGACGTCACCGCCGACCTCGGTCACGACGAGACCCGTGGCGGACCCGGTCTGGTCCTCGGACTCCAGCTCGCCGTACTCGAAGCGCGGCGGGCCGAGGTAGTCCTCGAGCTTCTTCACGTCGACGACGGTCTTGCGCTTGCGGCCCTCGGCCACGGAGCGGGCGACCTTGCGCATCACGTTCGCGAGCTCGCGCTCGAGGTTCCGGACGCCGGCCTCGTGGGTGTAGGCCTGGACCATCTGGACGATGGCCTCGTCGGTGATCTCGACGTGCTTCGCCGTGAGCCCGTGGTTCTCCATCTGCTTCGGCACCAGGAAGCGGCGGGCGATCTCCGCCTTCTCCCGCTGGGTGTACCCCGGCAGCTGGATGACCTCCATCCGGTCGCGCAGCGGCGCCGGGATGGGATCGAGCAGGTTCGCGGTCGCGATGAACAGCACCTTGCGGAGGTCGAACGGGACCTCGAGGTAGTTGTCCTGGAAGCTGAAGTTCTGCTCCGGGTCGAGGACCTCGAGCAGCGCGGAGCTCGGGTCGCCCCGGAAGTCCATGCCGATCTTGTCCACCTCGTCGAGCATGAACACCGGGTTGTTCGTGCCGCCGGTCTTGATGCTCTGGATGATCCGGCCGGGGAGCGCGCCGATGTAGGTGCGCCGGTGGCCGCGGATCTCCGCCTCGTCGTGGATGCCGCCGAGGCTCATGCGGGTGAACTTGCGGCCCATCGCCTTGGCGATGGACTTGCCGAGGCTCGTCTTGCCCACGCCGGGAGGGCCCACGAACAGCAGGATCGGGCTGCGGATCGTGTCCGCGAGGCTGCGCACCGCGAGGTACTCGAGGATGCGCTCCTTGATCTTCTCGAGGCCGAAGTGATCCTCGTCGAGGATCTTCGCGGCTTCCTTGATGTCGTACTGGTCGTCGGTCGTGACGTTCCACGGCAGCCCGACGAGCC
>JAICUV010000303.1 GCA_025935655.1 Chloroflexota bacterium
CTCGGGCTCGACGCGACGGGCATCGACCTGGATCCGGCGATGATCGAGCGCGCGGAGGAACGCGCCGCCGATGACACCCCGACCGGTCGGTATCTCGTCGCCGACGTGGCGGCACTGCCATTCGAGGGCGGCGCCTTCGACGTCGTGGTCAGCACGCTCTCGATGCACCACTGGACGGAGGCCGCGGCCGGCCTCGCTGAGCTCGGGCGTGTCGTCCGTCCCGGCGGCAGGATCGTGGTCTGGGACCTCGGGCCGGGCGCCCCCCTCCACGCGCACGCGCCCGACCCCGTGAACGCGATGCACGGGAGCGCGCTCGAGGTGATCGCCACGGCGCCGTGGCGGTGGCCCGGACCGCTCTCGTTCGTCCAGCGGATCGAGCTCAGGCCGGCGACGCCAGGCACGAGCAACCTGGGCGCCGAGCTCCCCGCGCATCCGCACCATCCCTGACGCTGCGCGGACCGGTGCAGCGGTGCACCGCAACCTGCGGGATTGACGTGCGCCGGGTCGCTGCCGGCCCCACAATGCCGATCGTCACGCGACCCGGGTCCGCCCGGCGAGCGCTCGACACCCGGGGGCCGGCGATCGTCACCGATCGACGCATGGTTGTGCCCCCACGCGCCGTCGAGCGGCGCCGGCCCCGTCGGGCCTCCCCGTTGGCACCGCACCGCGCGTCACCGTGCGCCTCGCCACCGGCGCCGACCCCACCCGAGCCATCCCTGCGGGCCCCGACCCCTCTGGTACCACCGGCTAATCGAGAGTACGGCTACGCAAAGCCACCCTCCAACCCGACACTCCCCTCAGCAGCGAGCCGGACCGCACCGCAGTGCCCTCCGCGGCGGCCAAGCTCGCCTTACAGCAGAGGCAATCCGCAGATGGCGTCAATGGCCCTCAACGACCTCGGACCCATGCTCACCGCGAGCGAGGTCGCCGAGATGCTCCACCTCCACGTGAACACCGTGAAGCGCCTCGGCGACCGCGGCGAGCTCCCGTTCTACCGCGTGTGCAAGCGCGGCGACCGGCGGTTCCGCCTCGAGGACGTCATGGCCTTCCTGGCTCGCAACCGCTGATCCCGCCGGCGGGTCCCGGCGTCGGCCGTCCAGCGGCCGCCGCGCGACCCGCCAGCGTCAGCCCTTGAGGGCCCGCTCGAAGATCGAGAGGGCCTCCTCGATCTCGGGCACCGTCACGTCGAGCGGCGGGATCCAGCGGATCACCTGGTGGTGCACGCCGCAGGTCAGCAGCAGCAGGCCCGCCTCGCTCGCCCGGGCGGCGACGGCCTCGGCCAGGGCCCCGTCCGGCTGCCGGGTCGAGCGGTCGCTCACGAACTCGACCCCGATCATCAGGCCCGGCCCACGCACGTCGCCGATGCCCGGGTGATCGGCCATGAGCTCCCGCAGGCCGCCCGACAGCTCCGCGCCGCGGAGCCGCGCGTTCGCGACGAGGTCCTCGTCCGCGATCGTCTGCAGCACGGCGACGCCGGCCGCGCACGCCACCGGGTTGCCGCCGTAGGTCGTGCCGTGGGCGCCGCGACCCCAGCGCTCCTGGAGCTCGTGGCTGGTGATGATCGCCGACAGCGGCAGGCCGTTCGCGATGGCCTTGGCCGTCACGACGACGTCGGGGACGATGCCCGCGTGCTCGAACGCCCACATCTCGCCCGTGCGCCCGAAGCCCGACTGCACCTCGTCCGCGATGAGCAGCATGCCGTGCTCGTCGCACAGGGCACGCAGCTCGCGCATGAACTCGACGGGCGCCGGGTAGTAGCCGCCCTCGCCCTGGACCGGCTCGATGAGGATGGCGGCGACCTGTGACGGCGCGATGATCGACGCGAGCAGCGAGCGCAGGCTGGCCATGCTCGACCGAGTCGCCGCCTCCTCGTCGCCCCCGTGCTCGAAGGCGGCGGGATACGGCGCGAAGTACACGCTCGGGAGCAGCGGCTCGTAGCCGGTGCGGTAGTTGATGCTCGAGGTCGTGACGCTCGTGGCGCCGATCGTGCGCCCGTGGAACGCCCCACGGAAGGCGATGATCCCCGGGCGGCCGGTGACGCGCCGGGCGAGCTTGATCGCCCCGTCGATGGTCTCCGAGCCCGAGTTCAGGAACAGGACCGCGTCGAGAGGGTCCGGGACGCTCGCGGCGAGCATGTTCGCGAGCGTGACCGTGCTCTCCGCGAAGCCGATCGCGTGGACCGGGCCGATGAGCTTGTCGACCTGGGCGTGGATCGCGGCGGTCACGCGCGGGTGGGTGTGCCCCAGCGAGGTCACGGCGATGCCGTTGGCGAAGTCGAGGTACCCGTTGCCGGCGGTGTCGTAGAGCCGGTGGCCCACGCCGTGGGACCAGCTGCGGTCCATGTACCGGCCCAGGACCGGCGACATGTTGGGGGCCGCGAGCGCGGCGAGGTCGAGGGCGTCGTCGTCGGTCGTGTTCACGCCACCGAGTATAGGCAGCGCGCCCCGCCCGACCGGTAGGATGCGGGCATTCCACCCGTCACCCTGCGCCCGTGAGGACCCACCCGTGGTCGACTTCGCACTGACCGAGGAGAACCGGCTCGTCCGCGACGCGGCCCGAGCCTTCGTGGAGGCGGAGATCCTCCCCTACATCCGGGAGTGGGACGAGAAGGGCGAGGTCCATCCCGAGATCTTCGCCAGGATGGGGGAGCTGGGGTTCCTCGGGGCGCCGATCCCGGAGCAGTACGGCGGCGCCGGGATGGACTACGTGTCGTTCGCGCTCCTGTGCGAGGAGCTCGAGCGGGCGGACACCGCGTTCCGGGTCGTGCAGTCGGTCCACGTGGGGCTGAACTCCCTGACGCTGCTCCAGTGGGGGACCGAAGAGCAGAAGCAGCGCTGGCTGGTGCCCCAGGCGCGCGGCGAGAAGCTCGCCACGTTCGGGCTGACCGAGCCCGGCGTGGGGACCGATGCCGGGGCCCTCGAGTCCACCGCACGCCGCGACGGCGACTCCTACGTGCTCAACGGCCACAAGATCTGGATCTCGCTGGCCGACCTCGCGGATCACTTCCTGGTCTTCGCGTCCGTGGACCGGGCGAAGAAGCACAAGGGCGTGACCGCGTTCGTGGTGGAGCGGGGGATGGCGGGGCTGACCACCGGCACGCTCCACGGCAAGCTGGGCATCCGTGCCGGCAACACGGGGCTCATCGACTTCGACAACGTGCGCGTGCCCGTGGAGAACCGGATCGGCGAGGAGGGCGAGGGCTTCCTGATCGCGATGAGCGCGATCGACCAGGGCCGGTTCACCGTCGCGGCGGGCGCCGTCGGCCTTGCCCAGGCATGCCTCGACGCGTCGCTCAAGTACGCCCACGAGCGCCAGACGTTCGGCCAGGAGATCGGCCAGCACCAGCTGGTCAAGCAGATGCTCGCGAACATGGCGAAGGGCACGGAGATCGGGCGGCTGCTCGTGCTCCAGGCCGCCGCGCTCAAGAACCACGGGCTGCGGAACACGCGCGAGACGTCACTCGCGAAGTGGCACGCGACCGACCACTCCGTGCAGGCCGCGCTGGACGCGATCCAGATCCATGGCGCGAATGGCTATTCCAACGAGTTCCCCGTCGAGCGCTACCTCCGCAACTCCAAGGCGGCGGTCATCTACGAGGGCACCAGCCAGCTCCACACCCTCATCCAGGCCGACTACGCCCTCGGCTACCGGCACGACCGCCCGCTCCGCTGCGAGCCGGTGCCGGCCCAGGGCTTCGAGCGCCCGCGGGCCTGATCGCCGCGGTCGTTCGGCCGCCCCGGCCCGGCGCCCAGCCCCGCCGCCGCC
>JAICUV010000263.1 GCA_025935655.1 Chloroflexota bacterium
AGCAGGAGCGCCTTGAACTCCTCCCCGCGGTGGTTGACCATCTGCCGCCCGCCGGCCTCGCGGACGGACGGGGGGAGGGCCGTGGGGCCGGGGATGCGCAGGTTGGGCTCGAAGCGGGTCACGGATGCGTCTCCTGGGGTCGCCGGAAGGATCCACCCGAATCTGACGCACGTGACACGATCCGTCCACCGTGGTAGATATGACGTCATATGAAGACGGCCCGGACCACGATCCTCCTCGACGCGGACCTCCTCGACCGGCTGGACCGGCACGTCCGCCGGCAGCGCACGACGAAGACGTCGGTCATCGCCGCGGCCGTCGAGACCTGGCTTGACTCGCACGAGGCCACGCCGGAGTTCCCGTTCCTCGGCATCGGGCGCAGCCAGCACGGCCGCCTGTCGCTGGACGGCCGCTCGATCGCGCGCCGCGAGGCCGGCCGCCGGCCGGGCGACCGCTAGGCCGTCCCCGCTCGACGTCCCCGATGGCCATCCTGCTCGACCCGTCCGCCGTGCTCGCGGCCGCGGACGCCGCTGACCTCAACCACCGGGCCGCGGTGGGGTGGTTCGAGCGCGTCGATGAGCCCCTGCTGCTGGGAGCGCTGGGCCTCGCGGAGCTGGACATCCTGCTCCAGCGGGAGCTCGGCGCGGCGGCGACCCGCGCCGTCATCGAGTCCCTGGTCGCGGGATCGATCCGTCTCGTGCCGCCGACCCAGGACGATCTCGCCCGCGCCGCGGAGCTCATGACCGAGGCCGCGGAGCACCGTCCCAGGCTCGCGGATGCGCTGCTCGTCGCCGCCGCTGAACGCCTGGGGATCCGCCGCGTCGCGTCCTTCGACCGCCGGCCGCTCGCGGTCTTCCGGCCGCGCCACACGCGGAGCCTCGACTTCGAGCCGTAGGCACGGTCCTTTGCGCCAGAGTCCATCGCCGAGTCACCACGGACTCGCCGGCGTCACTGCCACGCACGATCGCGTTGCGAAACCTCGCTTTGCGAACGCTTGCGTGCGGCGGTCGTTGCGATCCGAGTCCCAGGTGACTCGCGCCATCGCAGAGTCACGCACGACCGGCGCTCCATCCCGAGGTGCTTGCGATCGGCAAACGAAAACGGGGCCGGCGATGCCGGCCCCGTTCGAGCGTGCGATCGAGCGGGTCAGGCTCGCTTGATGACCACCGTGCCCGCCTGGACGTCGTGGTAGCCCTGCTTCTTCGGGCTCTGATATGTGGTCCACAGCAGGAAGATCTCGTAGGCGAACGCGAGGAGCCCGATGAGGTAGGCAAGCGCTCCGAGCGAGGTCGCGCTGAGGGCGGACTGCATCGCCGACGCGAGGGCAACGAGCCCGAACAGGTAGATCCAGCGCTGCACGGCCTGCGGACGGGTCACGGTCGCGCCATCGGCCGCGCTGACCGTGTTGAGTCCCAGGACGCGCTGGCCGAGTGACGCCCGCAGCTCGGGGTTCGTCCAGGCCCAGATGAAGTAGACGGCACTGATGACCAGGTTTGCGATCGCGAGCAGGACGCCCGCGACGATCGCCATGACTGCGCCGCCGTTGATGAGCGAGCCAAGGAAGATCGCTCCCAGGATGATCGCGACGAAGGTGAAGACGATCAGCAGGAGGATGTAGTCGATGATCAGCGCGACGATGCGGATGCCCAAGCCGGCGTAGGCGATACCCGGGGCGGGTCCGGCTGCGGTCGCGCCGGCGGACGGAGGGGGCACCTGCCAGGAGCTGGCGGCGGGTGCGGCCGGTGCTGGCGCGGCGGGTGCCGGCGCGGCCACGGGCGGCGGGGCGCTGGCCGGCGGCTCCTGGGGCGGGAGCGGCGGCGTCCCCCCGGTGGGCTCTGTCATGCGTGAACCTCCCTCGTCGACGCGACACGCGTCGTACGCGAGCAGGATAGGGCCCAGCGTGCGCGGACGGAACCCCGGCGTGCAGGAATGCGGTGCGTCGGGTCCAGTGCATGATCCGCGTGGGAAGTGAAAGTGGGCGTGTGCAACGAGGGCCGCGTCGCGTGCAGGTACGACGTGTGGCCGGACGGCCGGATTCGTGTCATGATCCGCCCGCCCATCGCCGCTCACGCGTCCAGAAAGGTCAACGGATCATGCGAATTCGTGCTGCGAAGCTGGAAGAGCTCGCGCCCAAGCCCAAGGAGCGCGCCCTGTCGCCGCGCCAGCTGGCCGCCCTCCAGCGCGAGGAGGAGATCCGCAAGGCCCTGGGACGGCTCCGGAGCGACGAGGACATCCTCGCCGTCGAGCTGGATCCCGCGGAGAAGATCCCCACGATGCGTGCCGCCGTGAAGCGCGCGATCGCCGCCCACAAGCCGGGCACGAACATGGCCATCCGTGGCCGCACCATCTACCTGTCCACCGGCAAGCTGCCGGGTGGCCGGGGTCGCAAGCCGAAGGCCGGCTGAGCGTCCTGGACGGGTCCGGGGGCTCCTCCCGCGTCGCAGCGCGCGTCACTCGCGCGTCACTCCGGCGGTCGTCCCGCCCGGAGATCCCCGAATGACCCCTGCCTCCCGCCTGCCCGGCGGCCTTCGCCGCCGCCACGTCGTCGCGCTGCTGCTCGCGGTGGTGGTCCTCCTCGGCACGGCCGTGGTGGGCACCGACGCCTTCGGCTCGCGCGAGCGGCTGCAGAGCCTGGCGCGTCGGGTCGAGCTGTTCATCGACCCGCCGCCCGACCGGGCGATCGCGGCCGCCGTCCTCGTGACGCCCGAGCCGGGTGACGAGAACGACCCGCTCGACGCGCCCACGATCGACCCGTCGGAATCGCCGTCGCTCGCCCCCGGCGAGACCGCGCCGCCCGTCCCCACGGCGACGCCGGCGCCGCAGCGCGTGAAGGTGGACGTCAACCTGCTCAAGAAGCCGGAGCGCTGGTTCATCACCGAGATCGACAAGGAGTGGTGCGCGGTCGCGGGGACGCAGATGGTCCTGGCGATCCACGGCAAGGCCGACCTCACGGAGGCGTTCCAGAAGAAGCTCGCCGGCCGGATCGGGGAGTGGGAGAGCCGGCGCGACAGCCTCAACGGCGACTGGGGCCCGTCCGCGATGGTCAAGGCGCTCGAGGCGTACGGCGTCCCGGGCTACGAGGTCCGCGCCTACCAGACTCGCGCCAGCGCGCTCAAGGACGCGGCCAAGGCCATCTCGCGGTTCCATGCGCCGGTCATCCTCCTCGCGTGGCGCGGCGCCCACACCTGGGTCATGACCGGCTACCGCGCCGACGCCGACCCGCTGGTGTTCAGGAACGCCCGCATCAACGGGGCCTACATCCTGGACCCGTGGTATCCGCGGGACTCGTCGATCTGGGGCAAGTCCGACGCGCCGGGCACCTACCAGAACGCGGACGAGATGCGCCGCAACTACCTCCCGTGGCGCCGGCCGGAGGGCCGGTATCCCGACCGTGACGGCCTGTTCATCGCCGTCGTGCCCACCCAGGCGCTCAACCGCTAGGCGGCTGCGTCCTCGCGCTCGACGTCATCGGGGTCGCGCTCGGGCTCGTACTCGGGGATCGGCGCCCGCCGGATCCGCCACGCGAGCGCCGCACCCTGGAGGAGCGTCCGCACCGCGGTCCCGGCCGCGAACCCCAGTGGGATCGCGACGACCCCGAGTCCGTCGACGAGCGCCAGCGTGGTCCCGACGGTCACCGCGAAGCCGGCCAGCGACGCCAGCACGGGCAGCAGCGTGTTGTGGGTCGCGTACAGGCCGCGCGCGGTGAGGTGGCCAAGCGCATCGAACGGGACGGCGAGCGCGAACGCGGCGAGCACCATGCCGGTCACCCGGACGTCCTCCGCGTCGAACTCGCCGCCGCCCAGCAGGACCTCGATGGCCAGCGGGCCGAGGATGACGAGCAGGACGCCCGAGATCACCGTGAGGACGGTGATCGTGATGACGTTCGTGCGCACGAGGCGTCCGAACGCGGCCCGGTCGCCGGCGGCCCAGACCGCGGACAGCGAGGGGAACGCGGCGAGCGAGATCGCGACGCCCACCAGCGCGACGGGGACGCTCTGGAAGTTGCGCGCGAAGCTGATCGACGTCACCGAGCCCGCCGCGAGGGCCGAGGCCACGTTGGTGAAGAACAGGAACGTGATCGGTTCGATCGGGTGGGCGAGCATCTTGGGGACCATGAGCAGCAGGAACTCGTGGAGGGCGGGCATGCGCAGCCGCAGGCGGAGTCGGATGCGGACGCTCGAGCGGGCCATGCCCACGACGCGGATGCCGAGGTGGAGCGACGCCCCCAGCACCGCGCCCACGGCGGCCGCGTGGATCCCGATCCGGTCGTGGAGCAGGACGGTCCCGACCACGATCCCGACGTTGTACAGCAGCGGCGCGAGCGCGTAGAACAGGAACCGCCGCTCGGCGACGAGTATCTCGCCGAGCGTGATCGACGCGGCGAACAGGATCGGGGTCAGCAGCATCACCCGGAACAGGTCCAGGTACAGCGCGCGCGTCGGTGCGTCGAAGCCGGGGGCGATGAGCTCCACGGTGGCGGGGGCCGCGAAGAACAGCAGGATCGAGCCGATCCCCATGACGGCAACCGCGAGCGTGAG
>JAICUV010000114.1 GCA_025935655.1 Chloroflexota bacterium
CTGCCCGCGGCCGAGCGCCCGGCTGCCGCGACCCTCCTCGCCACGATGACGCCGCGCCGCGGAGCCACGACGACGGGTCGGCGCGGCCGGCGATGGGTGGAGCTCGACGGCGAGGGGTCGCTCGGCCGGACCCCGGACGAGGCGGCCGAGGCGCGGGCGCGCACCGCGCGGACGAAGGCCGCAGCCGCCGCGCGCAGGGCCGCCGCGCGGGCCGGCACCGGCACGCCGGCGGGGGAGGACGCGTGAGCCTCGTCCGCCTCGACGGGGTCGTGCGGGAGATCGGCACCTTCGTCATCCTCGACCAGGTCACCGGCGCCATCGCGCCCGGCGAGCGGGTGGGCCTCGTCGGCCCCAACGGCGCCGGCAAGACCACCCTGCTGCGCATCGTGTCGGGCCGCGACGAGCCGGAGCGCGGGACGGTCGTCCGCAAGCGCGGGCTGTCGCTCGGGCTGCTGAGCCAGGAGGCGCACTTCGACGAGGCGTTCATGGCCGCGCCGGACCTGCGGGCGGCCGTCCGTCACGGCGCGGCGCACCTCGAGCGGATGGCCGAGGAGCTCGAGGCGCTCGAGCACGCGGGCCACGCCGCGCGCACCGACTACGCGGAGCTGCAGCACCGGTTCGAGATCCTCGGCGGGTACACCCTGGACCAGCGGGTGGACGAGGCGCTGTCCGGGCTCGGGTTCGCCCGCGACGAGTGGCTCCGGCCGCCGACGGCCCTCTCGGGTGGCCAGCAGACACGGGCCGCGCTCGCCCGGCTCGTGATCTCGGACCCGGACCTCATGCTGCTCGACGAGCCGACCAACCACCTCGACATCGGCGCGATCGAGTGGCTGGAGGAGCACCTGCGCCGGCGCTCCGGGGCCCTGCTCGTCGCGTCGCACGACCGGGCGTTCCTGGACGCGACGGTGACCCGGATCTGGGAGCTCCGCGACCGGCGGCTCACCGTGTTCCGTGGCGACTACAGCGCCTACCACCGCCAGCGCGTGGAGCGTGACGAGCGGGCGAGCCGCGAGGCGGAGAGCCACGAGGACGCCATCGCGCGCGAGGTCGAGCTCGTCCAGCGCTACCGGAGCCAGCGCAAGCACGTGAAGATGCACGAGCACGAGGCGCGGCTCGAGAAGCTCAAGGCGGAGGCACCGCAGGCGCCCAAGCCGTCCAAGCGGGCGCTGCGACTCCACGGCGCGGCGCTCGCCGGCGGCCCGGTCCGCTCCGGCGAGCTGGTCGTCCGGGTCGAGGACCTCGAGGTGGGCTACCTGCCCGGCCGCGGGGCGCTCGCCGCGGACGGGTCGGCGGCCGCCGGCCCGGTCACCGTGGCGAAGGCGCCGTTCCTGGCGGCCCAGCGCGGCGAGCGGATCGGCATCGTCGGCCCCAACGGCGCCGGCAAGACCACGCTGCTGCGCACGATCGCGGGCGACCTGCCGCCGCTCGACGGGAGCGTGATCTTCGGGCACCAGGTCGCGCCCTCGTACCTCGCCCAGCTGCGCGACGCGGCGATCCCCGGTGCGACGGTGCTGGACGCCGTGCTCGAGGCGATCCCCGTGACGCCCGGCGAGGCGCGCGGCTACCTCGCCCGGTTCCTGTTCCGCGGCGACGACGTGTTCAAGGAGGTGCGGACGCTGTCGGGTGGGGAGCGCTCCCGCCTGGAGCTCGCGCTCCTGGGGATCCTGCCGTCCAACCTGATGCTCCTCGACGAGCCCACGAACCACCTCGACATCGCCGCCCGCGAGGCCATCGAGGCGTTCCTCGTCGAATCGCCCGCCACGATCCTCGTCGTCTCCCACGACCGCCGCCTGCTCGAGACCATCTGCGAGAAGCTGTGGGTCGTGGACGACTCGATGGCGGTCCCGTTCGATGGCGGCTACCGGGCCTGGCGTGCGGCCGTGGCCGATGGCTGGACGGTGGAGGCGGAGGCGCGACGGCGTGCCAACCGCCTCCGCCCCGGCGCGACGCCGACCGCATCGGCCGTGGAGCGCCCCGCCGTCGCCGCCGCGGTCCACGCGCCCGCCGCCGCGGCCGGCGCCGGGTCGAAGCCCTCGCCGCGCACGTCGTCCGCGGGGCGCTCCAAGCTGTCCAAGGACGCGTATCGTCGGCGGCGGGAGGTGCTCGACGCTGAGCTCGGGCGCCTGGGCCTCCGCAAGAGCCAGCTCGAGCTGGCGATGGGGACGCCCTCGATCTCGTCGAACTTCGTGGAGATGCGCCGCGTGACGAGCGAGCTCGCGGACGTGGAGCGCGCCCTCGCCGCGGCTGAGGACGCGTGGCTGGAGCTGGAGGAGCAGGCACCGTGACGCCCGGCGTACGCACCGTCCGGATCGGGATCACCGGGCCCATCGGGTGCGGCAAGTCGCGGGTCGTCGCGTGGCTCGCCGAGCTCGGCGTCCACGTCGTCGACGCGGACGAGGAGGCCCGCGCGGTCACGTCGCCCGGTCATCCCACCCACGACCTCGTGGTCCGCCGCTGGCCGCAGGCGGCGGGGCCGGACGGGACGCTCGACCGCAAGGCGCTCGGGCGGATCGTGTTCTCGGATCCGGCGGCGCTCAGGGAGCTGGAACAGGTCGTCCACCCGGCGGTGCGCCCGCGGATCCTCGCCCGCATCCGGGAGGCCGAGGACGCCGGCGCCCCGGCCGTCGTCATCGAGGCGATCAAGCTCGTGGAGGGCGGGCTCGCGAGCCACTGCGACGAGGTCTGGCTCATCACCTGCGATCCCGACGTCCAGCGGTCCCGGCTCATCGGCCGCGGGGCATCGCCCGAGGAGGCGGACCAGCGGATGGCGGCCCAGGCCGGGCTCGCCCGTCGGCTCGCGCCGGCCGCGACGCGCACGATCGACACCAGCGGGTCCGAGGCCGCCACGCGGGCGAAGGTCGTCGAGGCCCTGGGCGAGGCGATCGCGGAGCGCCGATAGGGGACGACCCGGGTCGGAGGGCCGACCGGCTCCGGCGGGACGGCAAGCCGCCCGGCCGGGCGAGCCCGGCCGGGCGGTGGGAGGCGCGTCGGGTCAGCGACGCGCGACGGAGGGGGCCGCCGGGAGCGGCGTCCTCCCAGGGTCAACCGGCCACCCGGTCCTCCGCCCCATGGCGGGCGTCACCGGTCGGTCGGGGCGGCACGCCCGGCGACGGATCGTCGGGCTGGCCGCGGTGCGTGCGCTGGAGGCGGGCGCCACGGGAGACGACGCCCGCCCGGGGTGCTGGCTAGGGAGTGGCGCTGCCCGACGGCGACGGCCCCGCGGACGCGCTGGGCGCCGGGGAGGGCGCCGGCGTGATCGACGGGATCGGCGGCTGCGAGGCGATCGAGCCCGAGCCCTTGGGGTACGTCTCGGGGACCGGGAGGCCGTAGCGCTGGATGATCCGGTTCGTCGTGGCGCCCAGGGCGCTCACGTCGAGGATCCGCGTGTCCGCGTCCGGCCGGAGGACCATGCTGAACTGGGCGTTGCCGGCCGCCTGGAGGTGGCTGATTTCCTCCGCGACCGGGAGCGTCGCCTTGACGATGTAGAACGTGCCCTGGCGGGACAGGATCTCCATGTCCTGCCAGCTGATCTTGGTCGACTGGTCCGTGTAGTACGTGCCCTGGTCGAGGATCGACTGCGGGACGTTGACGCTGGCGGTCATGAAGACGTCGACGAGCATGCCCGGACCGAGGAGGCCGCCGACCGCGCGGTCGTCGGGGACCGTCAGCGAGACGGCGCGCCACGCCTCGGAGTCCGGGGCGACGGTCTCGTCAGGCTTGAGGATCGAGAACTGGGCGCCGGCGGTGGTCGAGGCCAGCAGGTTCGTCGTGACCAGCTGGCCCACCTTCACGTCGACCGCCAGCACCCGGCCGACGAGCTGCGCCGGATCGGTCACGACGCCCTCGGCGTTCGTGCCGTCGAGCGGGATGTCCGTGCGCACCACGACGTCCGTCGCCTCGATCGGCTTGCGGGCCGGGATGGCGACCGCCGCCACGACGCCCGTGGTCGTCTTGAGGCCGCTCTGGCCGGCCTGCTGCTGCGCGTTGTTGATCAGGAAGAACGCGGCACCGCCCGCGACAACCGCCAGGATGACGCCCGTCAGCACGATCCATCGACCGCGCTTCGAGGGGTCCTTGTACTCCATCTCCATCGCGTGAGCCTCCCGTGAGCGTGGGCTGACGCTCGTGCGCCGCCCCGAGGGGTTGGTGCCGTGCCTGTCCGGCTAGTTCCAGGCAACCAGCCGCGCGACCTGACCGAGGCGCAGCCGGGAGTCGTTGGGATCCGTGATGACGGGACTGATGGCGTAGGCGTAGATGGTGTTGGACGTGAACGAGGCGAGGCGCATCACGCCGTAGCCCGTGACGTCGACGTAGCTCGTGTTCGAGTTCGAGCTGCCGGTGACGACGCTGAGGGTGATCGGCAGCAGGTGGGTGACCTTGTAGCCGTCGGCGTTGACGCCGGTCGCCCGTACGACGAGCGGGTACTGGCCCTCGGGCAGGGACCCGGCCCCGATGGTCAGCGTGACGGTGGTGCCCTGGCCGGTCTGCCCGGCGAGCGGCGTGGCGTTCGAGAAGCTCACGCTGCCGATCCCTGCGGGCATCGTGCCCTCGGGGTAGGCCTCCACGGAGAGGTTGATGCCGGCGGTGTTGAACGCGTTGTTGCCGTTGGTGGCGGCCTTGAGGTTGAGCGTGAACGTCGCCGAGCTGCCGAGCGTCGGTGCCAGCGCCTCCGAGCCGTTGGGCGCGGTGAAGGTGAAGTCCTTCTGGACGCTGCCGACCTGGACGGCCATCGGGAAGTACTTCGTGGTGAGGTAGGGGCTACCCGCCTGGCCCTTCAGCCACAGGGTGTAGATGCCGGTCGTGGCGCCCACCGTCACGGCGTTCGTGATTCCGACGCTCGTGCCCTGGCCCTGTGCCGGGGTGACGGGGTTGGGCGAGTAGGTGAGCGGGGTCGCGCCCGTGAGCGTCCCGTTGGTGAGCGGGTTCTGCGGATCTCCGGCATCCCCGACCGTGCTTAGGGCCACCTGCCCCGAGAAGGACTGGTTGCGTCCGATCTTGAAGTTGCCGACGTTGTTGGTCGTGCCGGTCGTCGGGAGGGTCATGGCGGAGGGCGAGTTCATCGTGAAGTCCGGGATCGACTGGGTCAGCCCCGAGTAGACGAGCACGAGGATGGTGTCGCCGACCTGGAACCGGTCGGTGACCGCGGTGACCGCGGCGCCCGTGGAGTTGCCGAACAGCAGCCCGATCTGGTCCCTCGAATCGGGCGGGCTCGTGACCGGCACGAGCGCCGGGCCCGGATAGCCGCCGGTGTAGATCCACCGCGCGGCGAGATCCTTCAGGACGCTCGAGGTCACGCCCGAGGGGACGTCGTTGTAGTAGAGCTGGGAGGTCGAGTTGAGGTAGTTGCGCACGTCGAGCGCGACGAAGCCGCGGAAGTCGGCGCCGTTGCCGGGCTGCGCGCCCTGGCCGAGGATCTCGATGACCGGCCCGTGGTTGGTCCGGTCGTTGTCCGGGTTCGCGCTGCTGAACGCCGCGCCGGCGTTGGGCTGCACGCGGTTCGTCGCGTTGGTGTCCGTGCCGACACAGGCCGTGTTCGCGGTCGAGAAGAAGTCCATGAACTTCGTCTGGTTGTCGGTGCACGGCGCGGTCCCGGTGTTGCTTCCCGGGGCCTTCACGAAGTTGCGGACCGCGATCGGCAGCAGGTTGCCCCGGAACGAGACCCGCGCGCGGGCGTAGATCTGCTGGCTCGTGAAGCCGGCGGCACGGCCGAAGGTGTAGGGCACGGTGTTGCGCACGGCGACCCGCACGCCGCTGGAGTCGATGAGGATCCCGTCGATGAGGGCGGAGGGTGATCCCGCCTGGCCGGCCTGGTAGACCTCGCTGCCGGAGGGCGGCGGCAGGCTGGGGGTGATCCCGTTGGGCGGGATCTGGAAGTTCCGGGCGATGACGGCGAGTGCCTCGGTCCGTGCCGCGTCCGAGGTCTTGCCCGCGATCAGCGTGTTCGCCGCCGCGAGCGCGGCCGCGTCGGCGGCGTTCTGCAGGAAGCGGCGCTCGCTGTAGAAGCGGCCGATGTCGATCGCGAGGCCCGCGGCCGCCATGAGCGCCACGAGCGCGAGCACGAAGATGACGAGGACCTGGCCGTGCTCGCCCGGCCGGCGACCGGCCCGCCCATCGGCGGCTCGAGCGGCGCGGGACATCAGTTGATGACCATCGTCACGGCGGCCGGGATCACGAACCGCCCGTTCGAATCCTTGGGCAGGAGGTTGCCGATGATCGGCACGATGATGTCCAGGTGGTACGAGGCGGAGACGCTGACCCGCCAGCCGGCCCGCGGGTCGCTGTCGGTGACCGTCGACGGGAGCACATAGGTGACCGTCATGTCGCCGTTGGTCGAGGTCACCGTCCCGGTGCCGCTCGTCGTCGTCCAGGACGACCCGTTCACGAAGTTCGGCGAGGTCTTGGCCAGCCCGTTGAAGGCGGCGAGCAGGCTGCTCTTCGCGATGTTGTTGCGGGCGGTGTCGTTCTGCGCCTTGGTCAGCGTCGTGTCGTAGACGTAGACGGTCGCGTCGCGGGCCGCCTCGCGCGTCGCCGAGGACAGGGTGATGTACGCCTGGAAGATGAACCCGAACTGCACGATGCCCAGCAGCAGGAACAGCAGCGGCGTCAGGATCAGCGCGAACTCGACGAGGGACTGGCCCTCCTCGCGCCGGCCGACGCGCAGGATCCGCCCGCGGCGGCGCGAGGCACCGTGTCGGGCGTCCAGGGATCGGTGTGACGGGCGGCGCGGCATCGGGACGTGTCGGACTCCGGGCAGGGATGACCTCCGCAGTGTTCGCGGGCGGCCCATGCGTCGAAATGGGTCGTTGGTCCCGGTACGGCCACCCGTTCGGCGGGGTGCGCGCACCACGAACAGGCGTTCTGTTTCCGTTCCCGGAATGATGGTAGGATCGATTCCGTGCCGGACTTCCGCCTCGTCGCCCCATTCGAGCCGACCGGGGACCAGCCGCAGGCCATCGACAAGCTCGTCGACGGGCTCGCGCGCGGCCTCCGCCACCAGACCCTGCTCGGCGTCACGGGCAGCGGCAAGACCTACACCATGGCCCAGACGATCCAGCGGCACCAGAAGCCGACGCTCGTCCTGGCGCACAACAAGACGCTGGCCGCCCAGCTGTACTCCGAGTTCCGCGAGTTCTTCCCGGACAACGCGGTCGAGTACTTCGTCAGCTACTTCGACTACTACCAGCCGGAGGCATACCTCCCGCGCTCGGACACGTACATCGAGAAGGACTCGAGCCGGAACGAGGAGATCGACCGCCTCCGGCACGCCGCCACCCACGCGCTGTTCGAGCGGCGGGACGTGATCATCGTCGCCTCGGTCTCGTGCATCTACGGCCTCGGCGCGCCGGTCGACTACGGCGCGACCGTCCTCAAGCTCCGCGTCGGCGGGCACTACCGCCGGGACGCGGTGCTGCGCCACCTCGTCGATCTCCAGTACCAGCGCAACGACGCCGCGCTCACCCGCGCCCGGTTCCGGGTCCGCGGCGACACGCTCGAGATCGGCCCGGCGAGCTCGGAGATCATCGTCCGGGTCGAGTTCTTCGGCGACGAGGTGGAACGGATCACGGAGCTCGACCCGCTCACGGGCGAGCTGCTCGCCGAGCGCAAGGAGCTGAGCGTCTTCCCGGCCACCCACTTCGTGACGCCGCGCGACAAGCTTGGGCTCGCGATCGCGGGGATCGAGGAGGAGATGGAGCTCCGGGTCGGCCAGATGGAGGCCGAGGGCCGCGCGCTCGAGGCGGCGCGCCTGCGGCAGCGGACGACGTTCGACCTGGAGATGCTGCGCGAGCTCGGGTACTGCTCGGGCGTCGAGAACTACTCCCGCCACCTCAGCCAGCGCGAGCCCGGCAGTCGGCCGTGGACGCTGCTGGACTACTTCCCGCCGGACTGGCTGCTGATCGTCGACGAGTCGCACATGACGATCCCCCAGGTCGTCGGCATGTACAAGAACGACCGGACGCGCAAGGAGATCCTGGTCGACTTCGGCTTCCGGCTGCCGTCCGCGCTCGACAACCGGCCGCTGACGTTCGAGGAGTTCGAGGTCCACGTCAACCAGGCCGTCTACGTCTCCGCGACCCCCGGGCCATACGAGCACGAGAAGAGCGAGCAGACCGTCGAGCAGCTGATCCGGCCGACCGGGATCGTCGACCCGCCCATCACCGTCCGGCCCACCGAGGGCCAGATCGACGACCTGCTCGAGGAGATCCGGTCGCGGGTCGAGAAGGGCGAGCGCGCGCTCGTCACGACGCTGACCAAGAAGATGGCGGAGGACCTCGCCGACTACCTCAAGGAGCTCGGGATCAAGGTCCAGTACCTCCACAGCGAGGTGGACACGCTGGAGCGGGTGGCGATCCTGCGCGACCTCCGGCTCGGGGTGTACGACGTGCTCGTCGGCATCAACCTGCTCCGCGAGGGCCTCGACCTGCCCGAGGTGACGCTGATGGCGATCCTCGACGCGGACAAGGAGGGGTTCCTGCGCAGCGCCTGGTCGCTGATCCAGATGATCGGCCGCGCGGCGCGCAACACCGGCGGCGAGGTGATCATGTACGCCGATGTCACCACGGAGTCCATGAAGGTCGCGATCGAGGAGACGGACCGCCGGCGCGCGGTCCAGGAGACCTACAACATCGCCCACGGGATCGAGCCCACGACGATCATCAAGGGCATCCACGACATCAACGACCGGCTCCGGGTGGTGGCCGAGAACACGGTGATGTACACCTCGGAGCGGCGCGACCAGCAGCTTGCCGCGGCCGACAAGGCCGAGGTCGAGCGGCTCGTGGCGCGCATGGAAGCCGAGATGAAGCAGGCGGCCAAGGAGCTCGAGTTCGAGCGGGCGGCCGCGATCCGCGACGAGATCCAGCAGGTCAGGCTGCGGGTCCTCGAGCAGGACGCGTCGGTCGTGGTCCAGCGTGCCGCCGAGCGCGCGGCGAAGGACGCCCTCCTGCCGGCCAAGGAGCGGGCGGCCGCCCACCGGCCGGGCCAGCGCCCGGAGCGCGGCGGCCAGATGCTCGAGGTCACGGAGGTCACCGTGCTGCCGGCGGGTGAAGAGCCCGCGCAGGCGCTCGACGGGGTGCCGCCCGAGGCCGACGATCCGTGGGGCGTCGCCGCCGAGCTGTTCCCCGGGATCCGCGACGAGCACGACGACGAGAGCGGCCAGGGCTGGCAGGCCCGCTGGCTGGACCGGCCGACGTGGGACGTGAGCGTCACCCCCAACATCCGGAAGCGGTCCGGCCAGCGGCCCACGCGGCGTGGCCGCGGGTACGGCTGAGCGCGGCCGGTCCCCGCGGTGATGCCATGACGTCCCCCGCGCGCCCGCGCGCCGCGACCAAGCTCGTGTGCACGATCGGGCCCGCCACCGAGACGCGTCTGGGCGAGCTCGTCGACGCGGGGATGTCGGTCGCGCGGCTCAACTTCGCACACGGCACCGCGTCCGAGCACACGACACGCGTCGGGGCGATCCGGGAGGTGGCCCGTGCCGCCGGGCGACATGTCGCGATCCTCGCGGACCTCCCCGGCCCGAAAGTGCGCCTCGGCCCGTTGCGCGACGGCCAGGCGATGCTCCGGGAGGGGTCGACGTTCACGTTCTTCGCCGGGCTGGACGCGCTCGACGACGAAGGCGACGAGACCCGGGCCGCGACGACGCACGCCGGGCTGGCGGCGGACCTCCGGCCCGGTGACCGGATCCACCTGTCCGACGGCGCCGTGGAGGTGGTCGTCCGGGCCATCGTCGGGAACGCCGTGACCGCGGTCGTGGAGCGGGGCGGCACGGTCCGCTCGCGCGCGGGCGTGAACGTCCCCGCGGACCGCCTCTCGCTGCCGGCCCTCGGCGACCACGATCGCGAGCTCGCCCGGCTCGCGATGGACCTGGGGATCGACCTCGTCGGGCAGTCGTTCGTCCGGACGGCGGCCGATGTCGAGGACCTGCGCGCGCTGCTCGGTCCGGACGGACCCGCGATCATCGCGAAGATCGAGACCCGGTCCGCCGTGGACGAGTTCGCGTCCGTCGCACGGGCCGCGCAGGGCGTGATGGTCGCGCGCGGCGACCTCGGGCTGGAGCTGCCGTTCGAGGCCGTGCCGCTCGTCCAGAAGCGGCTGGTGCGGACTGCGGTCGCGATGGGCAAGCCGGTCATCGTGGCGACGCAGATGCTCGAGTCGATGATCGGAGCGGCGCGTCC
>JAICUV010000018.1 GCA_025935655.1 Chloroflexota bacterium
AACGTGGGCACCAAGGAGTCGCGCCGCGAGCGGGTCCGCGAGCTGCTGTCGACGGTCGGCCTCAACCCCGACTACGCGGAGCGCTATCCGCACGAGTTCTCGGGCGGCCAGCGGCAGCGCATCGGCGTCGCGCGGGCGCTCGCGCTCGACCCGGACCTGATCGTCGCCGACGAGCCGATCTCGGCCCTCGACGTGTCGATCCAGGCCCAGGTCATCAACCTCCTGGAGCGGCTCCAGGACCGGCTGGGGCTGACCTACCTGTTCATCGCCCACGACCTGTCCGTGGTGCGGCACATCAGCGACCGGATCGCGGTCATGTACCTCGGCCGGATCGTGGAGCTCGCCCCGTCGCGCGAGCTCAACCAGCGCCCGCTCCACCCGTACTCGGTCGCGCTGCTCTCGGCCGTCCCGATCCCCGACCCCAAGGTGGAGCGGCGGCGGCGGCGGATCATCCTCAAGGGCGACGTGCCCTCGCCGGTCAACCCGCCGTCGGGCTGTCACTTCCACACCCGCTGCTGGCTCCGGGAGCGGCTCGGCAACCCGGAGCGGTGCTCCGCGGAGATCCCGCTGCTGCGGACGATGTCGAGCGGGCACGAGGTGGCCTGCCACTTCGCGGAGGAGGTGGACGGCTCCCGCGAGCAGCTCCAGGCCACCGGCCGCGGCGGCGCGGAGGCGACGCCGGCCGGCGGGCTGGCCGCGGCCGCCGCCGTGCCGGTCGACGTCGCGGCGGCGCCGGCAGGGCCGTCCGCGGACGACGAGGGGCTGTTCGTCGTCTCGCCGTACGCGGCCCCGCCCACGACCGAGGGCGGCCGCCTCCCGGACATCATGCTGCCCGTGCAGCCCGATCCCGTCATCGCCCCCGACGCCGGCGACGAGACGTAGACTCCGGGGCGTGCAGCCAGTTCGCATCGCCCTCGCCCAGGTCGCGCCCAGGCTCGGGGATCTCGACGTCAACCTCGCGCGCCACCACGAGCTGATCGCGGCCGCCCGCGCCGGTGGCGCGGACCTCGTCGTGTTCCCGGAGCTGGGGCTCACGGGCTACCTGCTCCAGGACCTCGCGTCCGAGGTCGCGATGCGCCTCGACGACCCGCGCCTGGCGGCCCTCGCCGCCGACACCGTCGGGCTGTCCGCGGTCGTCTCGTTCGTGGAGGAGTCGGCGGACCACCGGCTGTTCATCGCGGCCGCCCTGCTCGAGGACGGGGAGCTGCGCCACGTCCACCGCAAGCTCCACCTGCCCACCTACGGCCTGTTCGACGAGCGTCGGTTCTTCGCCCCCGGCGACATGCTGCGGGCGGTCCCGTCGCGCCTGGGCGTGGGCGTGGGCCTGGCGGTGTGCGAGGACTTCTGGCACCTGTCCACGCCGCAGGTGCTGGCGCTCGACGGCGCGCAGATCCTGGTCAACGTGTCGTCGTCACCGGGACGGGACCTCGCGGCCACGAACGAGACGGGCCTGGGCACCGCGGGCTCGTGGCGGGGGCTGATGCGGACGTACGCCCAGCTCACCACCTCGTTCGTCGTGTTCTGCAACCGGGTGGGCGTGGACGAGTCGTTCTCGTTCTGGGGCGGCTCCGAGGTCATCTCGCCGACCGGCGCGGCCGTGTTCAGCGCGCCGATGTTCGACGAGGGCCTGTTCTACGCGGACATCGATCTCGCGGAGGTCCGCCGCGAGCGCATCGCCCTGCCGCTGCTGCGCGACGAGCGGCCGGAGCTCGTGGCCCGCGAGTGGCGCCGGCTCATCGCCGAGCGCGCCGGGCTGGCCGAGGACTCGACGGCGGAGCCGGGCGCCGTCGACGGGTTCGACGTCGCCGTCGACGAGGCGCGCGTGTCGTGAGCGACGGCGGCAACGGGCTGTTCGAGCTCCCCGACGAGCTGGCGATCGACACGGACGTCGCGCGCCGGCTGATCGCCGAGTTCATCCGGGGCCAGCTCCGCCAGGCGGGGTTCGAGCGGGCGGTCCTGGGCCTCTCGGGCGGGATCGACTCGGCGCTCGTGGCGTTCCTCGTGGCGGAGGCCATCGGGGCAGAGCAGCTCCACTGCGTGATGCTGCCGTATCGCACCTCGTCGCCCGCCTCGCAGGGGGACGCCGAGGAGGTCATCCGGCGACTCGGCTGCTCGGCGGAGCTGGTCGACATCACGGCGATGGTCGACGGCTACTTCGGGGCGGACGGCGTCGCGGGCGCGGCCGGGCCCGAGGGCCTCGAGGCGGCGCCGCTGCGGCGCGGCAACTTCATGGCCCGGATGCGCATGAGCGTCCTCTACGACCAGTCCGTCACGTGGCGGGGGCTCGTCGTGGGGACGGGCAACAAGACCGAGTCGCTGATCGGGTACACGACGCTGTTCGGCGACCAGGCCTGCGCGTTCAATCCCATCGGCGACCTGTACAAGAGCCAGGTCCGGCAGCTGTCGGCGGCGATCGGCGTGCCCGAGGCGATCATCCGCAAGGCGCCCTCCGCGGACCTGTGGCCGGGCCAGACCGATGAGACCGAGGCCGGGTTCTCGTACCCGGAGCTGGATCGGCTGCTGTTCTGGCGGATCGACAAGCGCCGCTCGGTGGAGGAGTGCGTGGCGCTGGGCTACGAGCGAGCGATGGTCGACCGCGTGGACCGCATGGTCGCGGGCGCCGAGTTCAAGCGCCAGGTGCCCCCGATCGCGAAGCTCGGCCCCCGGACCGCCGGCGTGGACTACCTGTACCCGCGGCGCCGGCCCGGCTCGTCGCGCGGCTGAGGTGGCGGCAGGGACGTTGTACGTCGTCGCGACGCCGATCGGCAACCTCGGCGACGTGACCCTCCGCGCGCTCGACGTCCTGCGCGCGGTCCCGCTCATCGCCGCCGAGGACACGCGGGTGACGCGGCGCCTCCTCGATCGCTACGAGATCACGACGCGCACGACGAGCTACCACGCCCGGAGCGGCCCCGGCCGCGAGCGCGAGCTCCTGGCCCACCTCGCGTCCGGGGAGGACCTGGCGCTCGTCACGGACGCGGGGACGCCGGTGGTCTCCGACCCGGGCGAGGGCCTCGTCGCCGCGTGGGCGGCCCAGGGAGGGGTGGTCGTGCCGGTGCCGGGGGCATCGTCCGTGCTGGCGGCGGTCGCCGCCGCGGGGGTCGCCGGGCCACGCTGGTCGTTCGAGGGCTTCATCGCCCGGTCCGGGCGGGAGCGGCGCGACCGCCTGGCTGCCATCGCCGCCGACGAGCGTGGGAGCGTGCTGTTCGAGGCGCCGACGCGGCTCGCCGCCACCCTCCGCGACCTCGCCGCCGCGTGCGGGGCAGACCGCCACGGCGCCGTCTGCCGCGAGCTCACCAAGCTCCACGAGCAGGTCGCGAGGGGCACCCTGGGCGATCTCGCGGCGCAGGCCGCGGACGGGACCATCCCTGCCCGCGGCGAGGTCGTCATCGTGGTCGGCTGGGGCCGAGGGAGCGCGGGCGACGCCGAACGCGCCACCGCCGCGGGCAACGCCCTCGAGGCGGCCCGGGCCGAGGTCGAGGCGCTCGTGTCCGACGGGGTGGCGCGGGGGGAGGCGGCCCGCCGGGTGGCGCAGGCGATGGGCTTGCCGCGCCGGTCCCTGTACGCGGCGCCCGGGCACGAGCGAGGCGATCCGGGGGGCGCCGATGGCAGCGCTCGATGAGGCCCCGTACGTCCACGCCGACGACCGGGCGACGTGGCGGGCGTGGCTTGCCGCGAACCACGGCACGGCGTCCGGCGCGTGGCTGGTGACGTGGCGAGCGCGCTCCGGTCATGCCGGACTCGACTACGAGGCCGCGGTCGAGGAGGCGCTGTGCGTCGGCTGGGTGGACAGCACCGGTGGCCGGTTCGACGACGACCGGGGCAAGCTCTACTTCGCCCCCCGCAAGCCCCGGAGCGTGTGGGCGGCCTCGAACAAGGCCCGGGTCGAGCGGCTCATCCGCGAGGGGCGGATGCTCCCCGCGGGGCTCGCGGCCATCGAGCGCGCGAAGGCGAACGGCTCGTGGGAGGTCCTCGACAGCGTCGAACGCCTCGAGATCCCGCCCGACCTCGCCGAGGCGCTCGCCGGTCACGATGCGGCCGCCGCGAACTTCGATTCCTTTCCGCCATCGGCACGGCGGCTGCTCCTGGCGTGGATCGCGACGGCCCGCCGGCCGGAGACGCGGGCCACGCGTGTCGCACGGGTCGCGGCCGCCGCCGCCCGCAACGAGCGCGCCGTCCAGTGATCCGGCGCGGGTTCGCGTCCGCCGCGGCGCGGTAGCATCCCCGGCATGGCCCATCCCACGCCCGGAGTCCGCTCGTCGATCCCGGTGCTCGGCGCGGTGTCGCCGATCGCCCGCGTGGCGATCATCGCGACGCTCGCCATGTCCGCGATCGCGATCGCGCTCGACTTCGCCCTGCACGTCGAGGGCGCGACGGTGTTCGTCGTGTCCGCGATCGCGATCCTCGGGCTCGCCTGGATCGTCGGCCTCTCGACGGAGCGGCTGGGCGCGCTCACGGGGCCGCAGGTCGGCGGGATCCTCAACGCCACGTTCGGCAACATCGCCGAGCTGATCATCGCGTTCTTCGCGCTCCAGGCCGGGCTGATCACGGTCGTCAAGGCGTCGCTCACGGGCTCGATCATCGGCAACCTGCTGCTGGTCCTGGGCGCCGCGGTCCTCGCGGGTGGGCTGAAGAACGGCCTCCAGACGTTCAGCCAGCGGATCGCCGGCTCGAACGCGGCGCTGCTGGTGCTCGCCGCCGTGGGCCTGTTCATCCCCGCGGTGTTCGCGGTGAGCGGCCTCGAATCGGAGGGCACGCGGGTCGAGGAGTCGGTGCTCGTGGCGCTCGTGCTCATGGTCGGCTATGGCCTGTCGCTGGTGTGGGGCTTCACCAACCCCGAGGCGACGCTGGGCGGGCAGGGCGAGCCCGAGGGTCACGCCGGTCCGGCGTGGACGGGCAAGGTGGCGGTCGGCGTCCTGCTGGTCGCCGCGGCGTTCCTGGCGGTGTTGTCGGAGATCCTCGTCAGCTCGATCGAGCCGTTCATCGAGCAGTTCGGGCTGTCCGAGCTGTTCGTCGGCGTGATCCTGATCCCGACGATCGGCAACCTCGCCGAGCACATCGTCGCCGTCCAGCTCGCCTACAAGAACAAGATCGAGTTCGCGATGGCGGTCACCTTCGGGTCGTCGCTCCAGGTCGCGCTGTTCGTCGCCCCGGTCCTCGTGCTCCTCGGGCTCGTCGTGGGGCAGCCGATGGACCTCGTGTTCCAGCCGCTCGAGATCGCCGCCGTCGGCGTCGCCGTCGCCATCAGCGCGCTGATCGCGCTGGACGGCGAGTCGAACTGGCTCGAGGGTGCGCTCCTGATGCTCGTCTACCTCATCATCGCGATCTCCTTCTTCGAGCTCCGGGTCCCGCTCCAGGCGATCTAGGCGCCGGGCAGGAGCGGGCGGCGACGCGGGAGGGGGACACCGCGCCGCCGCCGCTGGGATGGGGACGGGTCAGGCCGCGACGGCGTCCTCCAGGAGCTCGTCCTCCTCGTCCTCCTCGTCGTCGCCGTCGGCGCCCGCCGCGACGCTGAAGCCGGCGTCGTCCGCGATCGGCTCCGTGGCGTCCGGCGAGTAGCCGGCCGCGCGCGCCTGCGCCTCGAGGGCGTCCGCGGCCGTCTCGGTCGCGTAGTCCTTCTTGCGCGCCCGGGACAGCATCTCGACGCTCGCGGCGACGATCTCCGTCTTCCAGTGCCGGGCGCCCTGCGCGTCGTCCCAGGTCCGGGTCGCGATCCGACCCTCGACGGCCACGAGCTGGCCCTTGCCGAGGTACTTGCCGCAGGTCTCGGCGAGACGGTTCCACGCCACGACGGAGTGGAAGTCGGACAGCTCCTTGCCGCCCACGTACTGGTGGGTGGCGATGGAGAACGTCGTCACGGCCTTGCCGCCGGCCGTGGTGCGAAGCTCCGGGTCGCGGGTGAGGCGCCCGGTGAGCAGGACCCTGTTCATCGGTCCGTGGTCTCCCTTCCGAGTACGAATGGCGGCGGGCGGAGGTTGGGGCGCCGGCCCCGGCGGTCGGGCCACGGCGGGGCGACGGGTCGGCGGGGCCGGCGTGGTTCGACGGGGGACGAACGCTAGCGGCCCACCCTGCACGGGTCCTTACGCCTCGCTCACCGCCGGCTTATCGGCCGGGACAACGCCGCCGCTGACGGACTTCCGGACCCGCGGCGCAGCCCGGAATCGGCGTACGGGTCGGCGCGGCGGTCGCGTATACTCGCCCGGTCCTCGAGGCTGCGCGGAGCCTGACCCGCGATGGAGGAGCTGACCATTGATCGAGGAAGGCGCGTCGTCCGTCCCGTGAACCGACCTCGCACCTTCGACCCCCCGGTTCGCCGAACCAGCGGCGAGCGGCAGCGGGAGACGTGTATCCAGCACCCCGGCACGGCCCGGGGCCTTTTTGTGTCCGGAGGCACGCGATGCCCGCGACCGTGATCGTCGGCCTCCAGTGGGGGGACGAGGGCAAGGGGAAGACGACCGACTTCCTGGCCGAGCAGACCGCGATGGTCGTGCGCTACCAGGGCGGCGACAACGCCGGCCACACGGTCATGGTCGGCGACGAGGTCGTGAAGCTCCAGCTGTGCCCGTCGGGCGTGCTGTACCCGCACATCACGTCGGTCATCGGCAACGGCGTCGTTGTCAACCCGGCGACGCTCATCCGCGAGCTGGACATGCTGGCGGCGCGGGGCATCGACGTGGCCAGGGTCCGTGTGAGCCGCAGCGCGCACGTGATCATGCCGTACCACGTGGCGCTGGACAAAGGCAACGAGACCCGCCTCGCCGATGCGAAGGTCGGCACGACGGGGCGAGGCATCGGGCCGACGTACGGCGACCGCGCATGGCGCCTCGGGCTGCGCATGGAGGACCTGTGCGACGAGCCCGTGCTGCGCGAGCGGATCGCGCGGGCGCTCGTGGACAAGAACCTCATCCTCGAGCACATGGGCCAGGAGCCGTTCGAGGTGGAGCCGCTCGTGGCGCAGGCGCTGGCGTGGGGCGAGCGCCTCCGGCCGCACCTCGACGATTCGACGTGGCTCGTGCAGGACGCGCTCCGGCGGGGCGACCACGTCCTCCTCGAGGGTGCCCAGGGCACGCTGCTGGACCTCGACCACGGGAGCTACCCGTTCGTGACCAGCTCCAACCCCGTCGCGGGCGGCGCGTGCACGGGCGGCGGCATCGGGCCGCTCCAGGTGGACGAGGTCATCGGCGTCATGAAGGCGTACTCCACGCGGGTCGGCGCGGGGCCGTTCCCGACCGAGCTCCTGGACGACGTCGGCCGCGGCATCGCGGAGCGCGGCCGGGAGTTCGGCACCGTCACGGGGCGGCCGCGTCGGGTCGGCTGGTTCGACACGGTGCCGCTGCGCTACGCGGTCGCGGTCAACTCGAACTCGGCGATCGTGCTCAACAAGCTCGACATCCTGTCGGGGATCGAGACGATCAAGCTGTGCGTCGCCTACGAGATCGACGGCAGGCGCGTCGACACCTGGCCGTCCTCGGGCTCGGGGCTGGGCCGGGCGCACCCGATCTACGAGGACTTCGAGGGCTGGCAGGAGCCGATCCACGACGTCCGCTCGCTCGCCGGCCTCCCCGAGGCCGCCCGCCGGTACGTGACCGCGCTCGAGGAGCACGCCGGTGTCCCGATCGTGTTCGTGTCGGTCGGCCCGGAGCGGACCCAGACGATCGAGCGCGCGTGGCGGCCGATGCGCCACCGACCGCAGATGGCGGGCTGAACCGTGGTCGCGTCCTGGTGAGCCTCGTGATGCCGACCCGGATCCTCGTGGTGGGCGGCGGCGGCCGCGAGCACGCGCTCGCCCGCAAGCTCGCCCTGGAGCCGGGCGTCAACGAGGTCATCGTCGCGCCCGGCAGCGCGGGGATCGGGACGGAGCCGCGGGTGCGCTGCGTGGCGGTGGAGCCGCTCGACCCGGACGCCGTGGTGGCGGTCGCACGCGCGGCCTCGGCGGAGCTCGTCGTCGTCGGCCCCGAGGCGCCGCTCTCGGTTGGGGTCGCCGACGCGCTGGCGGCCGCCGGGATCCCGGTCTTCGGGCCGACCCGCGCCGCCGCGGCGCTCGAGACGTCGAAGGCGTTCTGCCACGACGTGGCGGAGGCGGCCGGGGTGCGGATGGCCCGTGCGAGGGCGTTCGCACCGGGCGACGAGCCGGAGGCGGCCGCGTGGATCCACGAGCTCGAGCGGGCGGGCAGCGGCGCGGTCCTCAAGCAGGACGGGCTCGCGGCGGGCAAGGGCGTGATCGTCACGGACTCCGCCGCGCGGGCCCTGGAGCTGGCGCCGTCGTTCCTCGTCGGCCGCGAGCCCGGGCGCCCGGCGCTGGTCATCGAGGAGCGGCTGGAGGGCCCCGAGGCCAGCGTCATCGCGATCTGCGACGGGACGCGCGCCGTGGCGCTCCCGGCCGCGCGCGACCACAAGCGGCTGTGCGACGAGGACCGCGGGCCGAACACCGGCGGCATGGGTGCGTACTCGCCGCTGCCGGACCTCGACGACCAGGCGGTCGAGCGAGTCCTCCGGACGGTGCACCTGCCGATCCTCGCCGAGCTCGCACGGCGCGGCACGCCGTTCAGGGGCTTCCTGTATGCAGGGCTGATGCTCACGGCGGACGGTCCGGTCCTGCTCGAGTGCAACGTCCGGCTCGGCGATCCCGAGGCGCAGGTCATCCTGCCGCGGGTCGCGGGCGCGATCGGGCCGCTGCTGCTGGCGGCGGCGCGCGGCGGGCTGCCCGCATCGATGCCCACGCTGCTGCCGGTCCTGCCGGGTGCGGCCGTGGGCATCGTGTTGGCCGCCAGGGGCTACCCGGGCGACCCGCGTCGCGGCGACCCCATCGAGGGCATCGACGACGCCCTGGCGCAGGGGGCGCTCGTGTTCCATGCCGGCACCGTCGCGCGGCGTCGACCCGGCGGCGGCTTCGGGACGAATGGCGGCCGCGTGCTCGCGGTGACGGCGCTGGGCCCCGACATCGCGGCGGCCCGTGCGGCCGCGGAGCGCGCGGCGGACGCGATCGCCTGGGACGGCATGCAGCGCCGCCGCGACATCGCCCGCGACCTCCCCCGTGCGATCCCGGAGCCCGTCGGATGATCCGCCGCTACACCCTGCCCGAGATGGGCGCCCTGTGGTCGGAGCGGGCGCGGTTCGAGCGGATGCTCGAGGTGGAGATCGCGGTCTGCCGGGCGGAGGCCCGCCGCGGGCTCCTCCCCGCCGAGGCGCTCGCCGCGATCGAGGCGCGGGCCGCCGTCAACGTGGACCGGATCCTCGAGATCGAGGCGACCACGGACCACGACGTCATCGCGTTCGTCAGCCAGGTGGCCGAGACCGTCGGCCCCGAGGGTCGGTTCCTCCACCTCGGGCTCACGAGCAGCGACGTCGTGGACACGGCGCTGGCGCTCCAGCTGCGCGGGGCGGGGGAGCGGCTGCTCGTGGACGCGGACCGCCTCACGACCGCGCTCATCGCCCGGGCGCGCGCCGAGGCCGGCACGGTGATGATGGGCCGCACCCACAGCGTCCACGCGGAGCCCACGACCTTCGGGCTCAAGTGTGCGGGGTGGGCGTTCGAGGTCGCGCGCGGCCGGGAGCGGCTCGCCGCCGCCACCGCGGAGATCGCCACCGGCAAGATCAGCGGACCGGTGGGGACGTACAGCCACCTGGACCCGGACCTCGAGGCCGAGGTGCTCGGCGACCTGGGGCTGCGCGTGGACCCGGTGAGCACGCAGATCGTCCAGCGCGACCGGCATGCGGCGTTCCTCGCCTCGATCGCGATCCTCGGCGGGACGCTGGAGCGGCTCGCGACCGAGGTGCGCAACCTCCAGCACACCGAGATCGGGGAGGTCATGGAGCCGTTCAAGCGCGGCCAGAAGGGCAGCTCGGCGATGCCCCACAAGCGCAACCCGATCCTGTCGGAGCGAATCGCCGGCCTCGCGCGCCTCCTCCGCGGCTACGCCGGGACTGCGTTCGAGAACCAGCCCCTGTGGCACGAGCGGGACATCAGCCACAGCTCGGCGGAGCGTGTGATCCTCCCCGACGCCACGATCCTGCTCGACTACATGCTCGTGAAGGCGACGGGCCTGGTCGAGGGGCTGGTCGTGCGGCCGGAGCGGATGCGCGAGAACATCGAGCGCGGCCTCGGCCTCCACGCGTCGTCGCGGGTGCTGCTCGCGCTCGTGGAGCAGGCCGGCCTGTCGCGCGAGGAGGCGTACGCCGTGGTCCAGCGCAACGCCCTCCGCGCCGCCGACGAGCGGCTGCCGCTGCACGGGCTCCTGGCCACGGACCCGGTCGTCGCCCAGAAGCTGCCGCTGGCCGCGCTCGACGCGTGCTTCGACGACGCGGCGGTCCTGCGCCATGTCCCCGAGGTCATCGCCCGCCTCGACACGCTCGAGGCCACGATCCGCGCCGGGTCTCATCACGCCGTCCCGAAGGAGGCGACCGGTGCCGCTCGCTGACGCGTTCGTCCGCTCGGGCAAGGTCCGCGACCTGTATCGCGTGGGCTCGGACCGGCTGCTGCTCGTCGCGTCGGACCGGCTGTCGGCGTTCGACGTCGTGCTGCCCACCCCGATCCCGGACAAGGGCCGCGTGCTCACGGGCCTGTCGCGGTTCTGGTTCCGCGAGACCGCCTCGATCGTCCCGAACCATCTCCTGTCCACGGACCCCGCGGACGTCCCGGACGACATCACGGGCGGCGACCCCGCGGTCGTCGCGGACCTCCGCGGCCGGATGATGCTCGGCCGCCTCGCGGAGGTGATCCCCGTCGAATGCGTCGCGCGCGGCTACCTCAGCGGCAGCGGCTGGGTCGAGTACCAGGCCACCGGCGCGGTGTGCGGCGTCCCGCTCCCGGCAGGCCTGCGCGAGTCGGACCGGCTCCCGGAGCCGATCTTCACGCCCGCATGGAAGGCGCCCCAGGGCCAGCACGACGAGAACGTCGCGTTCGAGCGCGTCATCGAGCTCGTGGGCGAGGCCCGGGCGGAGCAGGTCCGGGGCATCACGCTCGCGCTGTACCGCCACGGGGCCGCGGTCTGCGAGCGGGCGGGGATCATCCTCGCCGACACCAAGGTGGAGTTCGGCGTCCTGCCGGACGGCAGCCTGGTCCTGATCGACGAGGTGATGACACCCGACTCATCGCGGTTCTGGGACGCCGCCGCCTACGCCCCCGGCCGGGCCCAGGCCAGCTACGACAAGCAGTTCGTCCGCGACTGGCTGCTCGCGCAGCCGTGGGACCGGACGCCGCCCGGTCCCGAGCTTCCCGAAGCGGTCGTCCACGGGACCCGCGACCGGTACATCGAGGCCTTCGAACGCATCACCGGGGCGAGCTTCGCCCGCTATCTCCAGGAGGACGTGATCGCCCGATGAGCGAGCCGACCAGCGCCTACCGCTTCGCGGTCAACGTCACGCCCAAGCCGGGCATCCTCGACCCGCAGGGAAAGGCCGTGGAACGCTCGCTGCCGCACCTCGGCCTGACCGGCGTGTCGGGCGTCCGCGTCGGGCGCCGCGTCGAGCTCACGGTGACCGCGGCCGACGAGGCGGCGGCGCGGGCGGTCGTGGACCGGCTCGCCGGTGAGCTGCTGTCGAACCCGCTCATGGAGCAGTTCGGCGTCGAGTCCCTGGGCGAGGTGCCGGTGGCGGCCGTGGCCGGGGTGGGCGGATGACCGTCCGGGTCGGGATCGTCCTGTTCCCGGGCTCCAACCGGGACATCGACGCGGTCAACGGCCTCACGGTCGCGGGCGCGGTCCCGCAGATCCTGTGGCACGAGGACGTGGACCTGTCCGGCGTGTCCGGGATCCTCCTGCCCGGCGGCTTCGCGTACGGCGACTACCTGCGGGCCGGCGTCATCGCCCGCTTCTCGCCCGTCATGCGCGCGGTCGCGGAGTTCGCGGCGCGCGGCGGCCCGGTCCTCGGAATCTGCAACGGCTTCCAGGTCCTCGCGGAGGCGGGGCTCGTGCCCGGCGCGCTCCTGCGCAACCGGGGGCTGCGGTTCGTCTGCCGCGAGGTCGCGCTCATGCCGGAGCGACTCGACACGCCGTTCACCCGCGAGATCGGGGAGCGACGCCCGCTCCGCATGCCCGTCGCGCACGGCGAGGGCTGCTACTACGCGGACGACGAGACGCTCGACGCGCTGGAGCGCGACGGGCAGGTGCTGTGGCGCTACACGGCCGCGGACGGCTCCGTCGCCCTGCCCGACGACCCGGGCAACCCCAACGGCTCGCTGCGCGGGATCGCGGGCGTGGCCAACGCCGCGGGCAACGTGGCCGGGCTCATGCCCCACCCGGAGACGGCCGTCGAGGCGCTGATCGGGTCGGCGGACGGGCTGGGGATCATCCGCTCGCTCGTCGTGAGCGCCGAGGAGTGGGCGGCCTCGGGTGCGATCACCGGGACGCGCGCGCCGGCGACCGCCGGAGCGGCGTCGTGACCGCGACCGCGACGCCCCGCGAGGTCCCGCTCCACCGCGCCCTGGGCCTCGAGGACGTCGAGCTCGACGCGATCCGCGGCAAGCTGGGCCGCGAGCCCAACGGCCTCGAGCTCGCGATGTTCAGCGTCATGTGGTCCGAGCACTGCTCGTACAAGAGCAGCCGGCCACTCCTGCGGACGCTGCCGACGACGGGCAAGGACGTCGTGGCGGGCGTCGGCGAGCAGGCCGGGGTCATCGCGATCGGCGACGGCCTGGCGGTCGCGTTCAAGATCGAGAGCCACAACCACCCGTCCGCCGTGGAGCCCTACCAGGGCGCCGCCACCGGCGTGGGCGGGATCCTGCGCGACATCTTCGCGATGGGCGCCCGACCGATCGCGGTCCTCGACGCGCTGCGCTTCGGCGACCCGTCGGACGCGCGGACGCGCCACCTCGTCGACGGCGTCGTGCGCGGCGTCGGCGGCTACGGCAACTGCGTCGGCGTGCCCACGGTGGGCGGGGAGCTCGTGTTCGATCCCTCGTACCAGGGCAACCCGCTCGTGAACGTGATGGCGATCGGGCTGCTCGAGGACGGGATGCTCACCCACGCCTCCGGCGACGGCCCCGGCAACCTCGTCGTGCTCTACGGCTCGGCCACCGGTCGCGACGGGATCGGCGGGGCGTCCGTGCTGGCGTCGGCGACGTTCGGCGACCAGGACCCGTCCAAGCGGCCGTCGGTCCAGGTCGGCGACCCGTTCGCCGAGAAGCTGCTGATCGAGGCCACGCTCGAGCTCATCGCGAAGGGCCTCGTGGTCTCGATCCAGGACCTCGGCGCCGCGGGGATCACCTGCGCGACGTCCGAGACCGCGGACCGCGGCGGCACGGGCATGCTCGTGGACCTCGACGCGATCCCGCGCCGCGAGCCCGGCATGGAGCCCTTCGAGGTCATGATCAGCGAGTCGCAGGAGCGGATGGTCGCCATCGTCGAGCCCGGCCGCTGGGACGCGGTCCGCGCGGTGTGCGAGCGCTGGGACCTCCCGGTCGCCGTCATCGGCCGGGTCACCGAGGAGCCCGACATCGTGGTGCTGACCGCGCCCGACGGATCTGGGGCGCTCGACGCCGACGGCGTGCCCGTCCCGGGCGCCGTTGAGCTCGCCCGCATTCCCGCGCGGGCACTCGCCAGCGAGGCGATCGTCTTCCAGCGCGAGTCGCGCGCCCCGTCGCGCAGGCGCGCCGCGCCGGCCCCGGGCGCCTCGGTCGAGCCGGCCGACACGCTGCCCGGGCGCGGCCAGGACCCGGGCGCCGTCCTCACGGCGCTCCTCGGCTCGGCGAACCTCTCGTCCCGGCGCCAGGTCTACGAGCAGTATGACTCCAACGTGCAGTCCAACACGGTCGCCGGGCCCGGGCGCGGGGCCGCCATGCTCCGGATCAAGGGCACGACGAAGGCACTCGTGGCCACGACGGACGCCAACGCGCCGATCGGCCAGCACGACCCGTGGCTGGGCGCGGCGATGTCCGTGGCGGAGGCGTCCCGCAACGTCTCGATCACGGGCGCCCGCCCGCTGGCCGTCACCAACTGCCTCAACTTCGGCGACCCGACGCGCCCGGAGGCCTTCTGGCAGCTCGCCGAGGCGGTGCGCGGGCTCGCGGATGCCTGTGTCGCGCTCGGCCTGCCCGTGACGGGCGGCAACGTCTCCCTGTACAACGAGGCCCCGGGCTCCGCGATCGCGCCGACGCCCGAGATCGGGGTCGTCGGCCTGCTCGACGACGTCTCGACCCGCGTGGGCCCGGCGTTCCGCGCCCCGGACAACGCGATCCTGCTCGTCGGCGAGACGAAGGCCGGCCTCGCCGGCTCCGAGTACGAGCGGCTGGCCGGCGCCGCGCCCGAGGACGGCCCGCCGCCCCTGGACCTCGAGCGTGAGGTCGCCGTCCAGGCGTTCATCCGCGAGGCGATCGCCCGCGGCCTCGTGGAGAGCTGCCAGGACGTCTCGGGCGGTGGCCTCGCCGTCGCCGTCGCCGAGATGTGCATCTGGGGCGACACGGGGGCGACGCTCCGCGTGGGCGTGGGCGACTCGCCGGCGGTCGCGCTGTTCGGCGAGAGCCCGTCGCGCCTCGTCGTGGAGGTCGTCCCGCGCCACGTCCCAGCCTTCGAGCTCCTCGCCCGCCACCACGGGCTCCCGGTCCACGCCCTGGGCACGACGGGCGGGCCCCGCCTCGTGGTCGAGCTCGCGGGCGACGGCGCCACCGGCGCCGCCGAGGAGCGCGGGTCCCGCATCGCCGATGCCCTGGAGGTTCCCGTGACCGACCTGCGCCACGCCTGGGACCACGGCCTGCCACGGGCGCTGGGCTGGGAGGGCGACGGGGCCGCCGATCACGCCGCCGAGGCCGCCCTGCCGGGCAGCGAGGTGGCCGACTGATGTGCGGCGTCGTCGGGGTCGTCCTGCCCAACCGCGGCCACGAGGCCGCGGGCGTCGCCGCGACCGCGCTGTTCGCGCTCCAGCACCGGGGGCAGGAGTCGGCCGGCGTCGGGGTCTCGGACGGGCAGCACCTCATGATCTACAAGGACCTCGGCATGGTCGGCCAGGTCCTCGACGAGCGGCGGATCCCGTCCCTGGCCGGCGACCTCGCGGTCGCGCACTGCCGGTACTCCACGACGGGCTCCACGATCTGGGAGAACGCCCAGCCGACGCTGCGGCTCGGGCCGCGCCGCGCGCTCGCGATCGGCCACAACGGCAACCTCGTCAACACGCGCGAGCTCCTCGACCAGCTCGAGGGCGGCCGGGGCCGGCTCCCCGCGAGCACGGACACAGAGCTGCTGACGGCGCTCCTCGCCGACGAGCCCGCCGCGGACACCGTGGACGCCCTCGTGCGCGTCCTGCCCCGGGTCCGCGGCGCGTTCAGCCTCGTGATCCTCGACGTCGAGCGGGTCATCGGCGTCCGCGACCCGCACGGGTTCCGGCCGCTCGTCCTGGGCCGGCTCCCGGTGGCCCCGGCGGCCGACGGCTCCGCGGGCCTGTGGGACGACGAGACCGGCGGCTGGATCCTCGCCTCCGAGACCGCCGCCCTCGACATCGTCGGCGCGGAGTACGTGCGCGACGTGGAGCCGGGCGAGATCGTCGTGCTCCAGGCCGGGCGCGAGCCCGTCTCCGTCCGCTATGCCGCGGCGACCCCGGCGCTGTGCGTGTTCGAGCTCATCTACTTCGCCCGGCCCGACTCGTACATGGAGGGCCGCAACCTCTACGAGGCGCGTCGCCAGATGGGGATGCAGCTCGCGCACGAGCACCCCGTGGAGGCGGACCTCGTGATGCCCGTGCCCGACACCGGGGCGCCGGCCGCCGCCGGGTTCGCGGAGGCGTCCGGCATCCCGTACCGCGAGGGCCTCGTCCGCAACCGGTACAGCGGCCGGACGTTCATCCAGCCCAGCCAGGCGATGCGCCAGCGCGGCGTCAACGTCAAGCTCTCGCCGCTGCGCGAGGTGATCCGCGGCAAGCGGCTCATCGTCGTCGACGACTCGATCGTGCGCGGCAACACCACGGCCCAGATCGTCGGCCTCCTGCGCCGCGCGGGCGCGACCGAGGTCCACGTGCGGATCTCCGCGCCGCCGATCTACCACCCCTGCTTCTACGGCATCGACACGGCCATCGAGACCGAGCTCATCGCGGCGACCCACACGGTGGAGGAGATCCGCGAGTTCATCGGCGCGGACTCGCTCGGCTACCTGTCCGTCAAGGGCGTCCTCGCGGGCCTCGACCTCCCGTACGACCGGTTCTGCTTCGCCTGCTTCGACGGCAACTACCCGGAGCCGGTCCCGTACGACGTCTCCTCGCGCAAGTTCGTCCTCGAGGAGCCCGTCGTGTCGGGCTCGCGCTAGGCCGGCGGATCGATGACCGACCGGCGGGCCGCCTACGCGCGCTCGGGCGTGGACGTCGCGGCGGGCGAGCGTGCCGTGGAGCTCATGAAGGCCTCCGTGGCGTCCACCCGCCGACCGGAGGTGCTGGGCGGGCTGGGTGGCTTCGGGTCGGCGATCGCGATCCCGCCCGGGTTCCGCGAGCCGGTCATCGTGTCCTCCACGGATGGCGTGGGGACGAAGACGGCGATCGCCTGGGCCCTCGGCCGCTACGACACGATCGGCGTGGACCTCGTGGCGATGTGCGCGGACGACGTCGTGTGCACGGGCGCGGAGCCGCTCGCGTTCCTGGACTACGTGGCGGTCGGCCGCCTCGACCCGCTCAACGTGGCGGAGCTCGTCGCGGGTGTCGCCGAGGGCTGCCGCCAGGCGGGCTGCGCGCTGGTCGGCGGCGAGACGGCCGAGCATCCGGGCCTCATGGAGCCCAACGAGTTCGACCTGGCCGGGTTCTGCATCGGGGTGGGGGAGCGCGATCGCCTGCTCGACGGGTCGGCGGCCCGGGCCGGCGACGCCATCGTGGGCCTGGGCTCGTCGGGCCTCCACGCCAACGGCTTCTCCCTCGTCCGGGCGATCCTCGCCCAGCACGACCTCGACCTCCACGAGCCGTACCAGGCCGTCCTGGGCCGCGCGCACGGCGACGCGAGGGCGGATGCGGCGCTCGTCTCGGAGCCCGAGCACTCGCTCGCGACGCTGGGCGAGGTCCTCCTCGCGCCGACGAGGATCTACGCCCGGGATCTGCTCGCGATCCGCGAGGCGCTCGTCATCGCGGGGTCCGACGTCCGCAGCATGGCCCACATCACCGGCGGCGGCCTGCCGGGCAACGTCCCGCGCGCGCTTCCGCGGCACCTCGGCGCACGGCTGGACCCCACGACCTGGCCGATGCCCTCGGTCATGCGGCTCCTGGGCGCCCTCGGCGCGATCGAGGACGACGAGCTCCGGGCGACGTTCAACGGCGGCCTCGGGATGATCGTCGTGGTGCCCGCGGATGCCGCGGACCAGGCCGTCCTGCTGGCGCGCGAACGCGGCGTCCCGGCATGGGTCGTGGGCGAGGTCGTCGAGGCCGGGCCCGCCGGCGAGCGGTACGCGGAGGAGGCAGGGTCGAGGTGAGCGCCAGGATCGCGGTCGGGGTGTCCGGGACGGGCTCGAACCTGCGTGCGCTCGTCGCCGCGGCGGGCCGCGGCGAGCTCGGCGGGGACGTGGTGCTCGTGTTCGCCGACCGCGAGTGCGCGGCGCTCGAGTGGGCGGCGGACCAGGGGATCGAGACGATCCTCGTGCCCGGCGGTGACGACGCCGTCCTCGCCGAGACGCTGCGCGCCGTCGCGCCGGACGTCGTCGTGCTGGCGGGCTACCTGCGGCTCGTGGGGCCGGTCGTGCTGGACGCGTTCGCGGGCCGGATCCTCAACGTGCACCCGTCGCTGCTGCCGGCCTTCCCGGGCCTCCACGCCGCGCGCGACGCGATCGCGGCGGGCGTGGCCGTGACGGGCGTCACCGTCCATCTCGTCGACGCCACCCTCGACGGCGGTCCGATCATCGCCCAGGAGGCCGTCCCGGTCCTCCAGGACGACACGGAGGCCACGCTCCTGGAGCGCATCCACCCCGTCGAGCACCGGCTGCTGCCGACGGCGGTCGCGAACCTCCTCGCCGGGGCGCTGCGCGTCCCGCCCGGCAGCCGTCGCGCCCGCCTGGACACGGCGACCGCCGATGCCGCGGCACCCGTCCCGCGCCGCGCGCTCCTGTCGGTCTCGGACAAGGCGGGTCTCGCCGATCTCGGACGCGGCCTCGTCGCGCGCGGCTTCGAGCTGGTGAGCACCGGGGGCACCGGCCGCGCCCTCCGCGAGGCCGGCCTCCCCGTCACGGACGTCGCCGCCGTCACCGGCTTCCCGGAGATGCTCGACGGGCGGGTCAAGACGCTCCACCCCCGCGTCCACGCCGGCCTGCTGGCGGACCGCCGTCGCGCGGACCACCGCGAGGCCCTCGCGGCGGCGGGGATCGCCCCGTTCGACCTCGTCGTCGTGAACCTGTACCCGTTCACCGAGGCCGCGCGGAAGCCCGGGCTCTCGCTCGACGAGCTCGTGGAGGAGATCGACATCGGCGGGCCGTCGATGGTCCGCGCGGCGGCGAAGAACCACGCCAGCGTGGCGATCGTGACCTCGCCCGCGCGCTACGACGCGGTCCTCACCGCGCTCGACGAGCACGGCGCGGTGCCGCTGGGCCTGCGGTCCGCGCTCGCCGTGGAGGCGTACCGCCACACGGCCGCGTATGACGCCCGGATCGCGGCGGAGCTGCCCGGCCGGATGGCCGCCGCCGGCATCGACCTGCCGCCCGACCCCGGCTTCCCCGGTGCCGACGACCCCTATCCGCCGATCCTCACGATCTCGATGGAAAAGGTCGAGACGCTGCGCTACGGCGAGAACCCGCACCAGCCCGCGGCGCGCTACCGGCGGACCGACCGCGACCCGCGGCCGGAGGACGGGCCGTTCGCGGGCGGCGAGCCGCCCCTCCAGGGCAAGCCGCTGAGCTACAACAACGTGCTGGACGCCTCGGCGGCCGCGGGCCTCGGACGGCTCATGCGCGGCCCGGCGGTCGTCATCGTCAAGCACACGAACCCGTGTGGCGCCGCCGAGCGGTTGACCTTGCTCGAGGCGTGGGAGGCCGCGCTGGCCGGGGACCCCGTCTCCGCGTTCGGGGGCGTGGTCGCGGTCGCCGGGACCGTGGATCGCGCGCTCGCCGAGCGGCTGACGTCGATCTTCCTCGAGGTCGTCGTGGCGCCGGCGTTCGACGACGCCGCGCTCGAGGTGCTCGCGACCAAGCCCAACCTGCGGGTCGTCGTGGACCGCTCGCTGGGCGCGGCGCACGCCCCGACCGCCGCCGACCCGCTCGGCTCGTTCCGCACGGCCGGTGGCGCCGTGCTGGTCACGGCGCCCGACGCCCTCGACGACGACCCCGGCGCGTGGACGGTCACGACGAAGCGCGCCCCGACGGACCGTGAGCGCGCGGACCTGGACCTCGCATGGCGGCTGTGCCGCGGCGTCGTGTCCAACGCGATCCTCCTCGTCCGGGACGGGATGCTGGTGGGCCTGGGATCGGGCCAGGTGAGCCGGGTGGACGCGTGCCGCGGGGCCGTGGAGAAGGCCCGCCAGTTCCAGGGCGAGGCTGGCGCGACGGGCGCGGTCGCCGCCTCCGACGCGTTCTTCCCGTTCGCGGACGGCCCCCGGGTGCTGCTCGACGCGGGAGTGACCGCCATCGTCCAGCCCGGCGGCTCGATGCGCGACGCCGAGGTCCTCGCGGACGTCGACGCCGCGGGCGCCGCGATGCTCGTCACGGGGACCCGGCACTTCCGCCACTGACGGCATCTCGGACCGGCCCGGCCGGGTCGGACGGCCCTGTGAGACGCCGCGCGCGCCGGGGATCGTGGCGGTGTCGTGCCAGCCCTGTCCGCCCCGCCAGCGTCAGACGAGCGCCCGACGGCCGAGCCCGGCCGGCGCGAGGACGGCACGCACCTTGGGCGCCGGCCAGCGCCGCCCGCGCGGATCCTCCTCCGCTCGCCCAAGGACCCGTTCACCGTCGTCAGCCCCGAGGATGCCTTCCGGCACAATCTCATCGGCACCAACGCCGGCAACCTCGTCTTCCTGCAGGCGACCTGGAAGATCCTCGGCCTGCCGGGGACCTCGCTCACGGCCGACGGGCTGCACGTGCACCCGAGGCGCGCGGACGAGATCAACGAGCGCTTCGACGCCTACGTCCTGCCGCTCGCGAACGCGCTCCGCCCGAGCTTCGAGGACACGCTCCTGCAGCTCACGGCGCTCATCCGCCGGCTGCGCATCCCCGTCGTCGTCCTGGGCGTCGGCGCCCAGGGCACGCTCGCGGGCGACATGGAACGGCTCCGGCCCATCGAGCGGTGCGTGCGGGCCTTCGTGGCGGCCGTCCTCGACCATGGCCCGTCGATCGGCGTCCGCGGGGAGCTGACGCTGGACTACCTCCGCGGCCTGGGGTTCCGGGACGTCGAGGCGATCGGCTGTCCCTCCATGTTCCTCGACGGGCCGAGGCTCCGCGTCGCCAAGCGGGTGCCCGAGCTGACGCCGGCATCGACGATCGCGATCAACGTGTCTCCGTACGTCGGTGCGATGGGCTCGGTCGTGGCCGAGCACGTGGAGCGCTACCCGCGCCTGGTGTACGTCGCCCAGGACCTCGACACGCTGGGCCGGCTCCTGTGGGGCGAGTCGGCCGCCGCCGGCGCCGACGCCTGCGCGATGCCCGTGCACGTCTCGCACCCGCTGTTCACGGAGCGCAGGGTGCGCTTCTACGTCGAGCCCTGGCCGTGGATCGAGGGCCTGCGCGGCATGGACTTCGTGTTCGGGACGCGGATCCACGGCAACATCGCGGCCCTGCTCGCCGGGACGCCGGCGTTCGTCCTCGCGCACGACTCGCGCACCCTGGAGCTCGCGCGCTACTTCGGGATCCCGCACCGCATCCTCCGGGACGACGGGACACGCATCGATGCCGCCCGGCTGTACGAGGAGGCGGACTACTCGAGCCTCAACGAGGGCCATGCCGCCCGGTTCGAGGCGTTCACCGCCTATCTCCGCGCGCACGGGCTGACGACGGTGTTCGCCGACGGCGACGGCGGCCGCGCATTCGACGAACGGGTCGCTCGGACCGCGTTCCCCGGTGCGGTCGGCGGCGAGGCGTGCCGCCGCCATGGCTGGCTGGCCTCCACGACGGGTCGGGCCCGCCACCGGATCCACAGGGCGGTCCGCTCGGCCCGCGTCCGCCGGTTGCGGGTCGCCGCGCTCCGCCTGCTTGACGCCGCCGGCCCGGACGGCGATCGCGCCGGCTGACCGATGACGGCCGCGGCTGGTTGACAACCCTTCGCGCGGTGGGACACTCAGCCGCATGACCCACGAGGACATCGTCCGCCGCTACTGCACGGCGGTCTCCACCCGTGACCATGACACGGCCGAGTCCCTGCGCCACCGCGACTGGCAGTGCGAGTGGCCGCAGAGCGGTGAGCGGGTGACCTCGAGCGCGTCGATGCGCGCGATCATCGACGCCTATCCGGGCGGCCCGTGGGAGCCCAGGGAGCGCCGCCTGCGCGGCAGCGAGGACCAGTACGTCCTGTCGCCGTCGGGCACGCTCGTCGCGATCGCCGGGGCCGGTGACACGTGGACGGCCGAGTGGGCGAACCTCTATCCCAACGACCGCGAGTACCTCGTCATCGACATCATCCAGCTCCGCGACGGCCGCGTGTACCGCGAGACGACGTACTGGGCGGAGCCGTTCCCCGCGCCCGAGTGGCGCCGGCCGTGGGTGGAGCTCGACCCGCCCGGCTGAGGAGCCGCCCGCGCGCTTGCTACCATCGCCGGGCCATGTCCGACCGCCCGCGCTTTTACCTGACCACCGCGATCGCCTACGCGAACAACGCGCCCGGCCTGCACACCGTGTACGAGGTCATCGGCACGGACGTCATCGCGCGCTGGCACCGGATGCAGGGCGACGAGGTGCGGTTCCTCACCGGCACGGACGAGCACAGCGTCAACATCGCGCAGACCGCCCAGGAACAGGGACGGACGCCGCGCGAGTTCGTGGACGACAAGGTGGTGCTGTTCAAGGCGGCCGAGGACGCGCTGCTGATCAGTCCCGACCGGTTCATCCGCACGACGGACCCGGACCACTACCGGGCGGCGCAGGAGATGGTCCGCCGCATGTACGACAACGGCGACATCTACCTCGACACGTACGAGGGCTGGTACTGCCCGAGCGAGGGGTTCAAGAACGCCTCCGACCTCCACGAGACCGCCCGCGGGATGGAGTGCCCCAACCACCCCACGGTGCCCCTCCAGTGGCTGTCCGAGCGCAACTGGTTCTTCCGCCTCTCCGCCTACCAGGACCGCCTGCTGGACTACTACGAGAAGAATCCCGACTTCGTGCAGCCGGACTTCCGGCGCAACGAGATGCTGGGGTTCATCCGCGGCGGCCTCCAGGACTACTCGATCAGCCGCGCCGGCGCCACGTGGGGCATCCCGTTCCCGATCGCGGAGAACGGCGAGACGGCGCAGCGCGAGGACGGCTCCTGGGATCCGGAGGCCGGCACGATCTACGTCTGGGTCGACGCCCTCATCAACTACATCACGGGTGCCGGCTACCCCGACGACCTCGACGCGTTCCACAAGTGGTGGCCCGCGGACCTCCACGTCATCGGCAAGGACATCGCCCGGTTCCACACGATCTACTGGCCGGCGATGCTGTGGTCCGCGGGCATCGACGCCCCGAGGCACGTCTGGGTCCACGGCTGGCTGCTCGTCGCCGGCGGCGAGCGGATGAGCAAGAGCCTGGGCAACTTCCTCGAGCCGCAGTCCGTCGTCTCGGCGTTCGGGGCGGACGGCGCGCGCTATGCGACCCTGCGCGAGGTCGCCTTCGACCGCGACACCGAGGTCAGCTGGGACTCCTTCCGGCGGCGCTACAACGCGGACCTGGCGAACGACTTCGGGAACCTCGTCAATCGCACGACCACGATGGTCAACCGCTACCTCGGCGGGGAGCGGCCCGCGCCGCGTCCCGTGGAGGGGTCGCCGCTGGGGGAAGGCTGGGACGAGACGCTGCGGCTCTACGCGGAGAAGCTCGACGGGTATCTCCTCCACGACGCGCTCGCGGAGCTGTGGGAGTTCGTCGGCGGTGCGAACAAGACGGTCGACGCCGAGCAGCCGTGGGCCCTCCACAAGCAGGCCAGGGCGGGCGACGAGGCCGCGGCGGTTCGGCTGCGCGACGTCCTGGGCGACCTCGTGGAGGCATGCAGGCTCGTCGGCCTCGCGGTCGCGCCGTTCATGCCCGGCGCCTCGCCGCGGATCCTGGAGCAGCTCGGCTACCCGTATCCGTACGAGCCCGATGGCAACGGCGGCCCCGACATCCGCGGGCTCCTCGCCTGGGGTGGCCTGGCGGGCGAGCCCGGTCGCGTCACTGACACGCCCGTGCCACTGTTCCCGCGCATCGAGGCCGAGGCTGTCGAAACCCCTGCGGGCTGATCGTCGTACGGTTGGCATACCCACCGTAGGAGGTCCCGAGCCATGGCCAAGGGCGAGATCACCCACATCGAGTTCCCCGCGGACGACCCGGAGCGGGCCAGGCGCTTCTACGAGGCGGTCGCGGGCTGGCAGTTCGGCGAGACCGAGGGGTTCCCCGGCTACTACATGTTCCGCAACGGCGAGGCGTCCGGCGGCGCGGTCGCCAAGCGCGGCGAGATGGCGCCCCAGCAGCTGCGGATCTACATCACCGTCGACTCGCTCGAGGAGGCCTGCGCCGCCGCCGCCGCCAACGGCGGCACGGTGATCGAGCAGCCCACCGACATCGGCGGGGGCATGGGCCGGTTCGCGGTCGTCCGCGACACCGAGGGCTCCGAGGTCGGCCTGTGGCAGACCACCGGAGACGCCGCGGGCTGATCCACGTCCTCGACCGGGCGCATCCCCGTACCATCGAGCGATGCGCCTCGTCGATTCCCACGGCCACCTCAACGCGGACCGCTTCGACGCGGATCTCGAGCTCGTCGTCGGGGCCGCCCGGATCGCCGGGCTGGAGCGGATCCTCGTCCCCGGCTGGAACATCCACTCGTCGGGGCGGGCGCTCGAGGTGGTCGCGCGCTGGCCGTGGATGGACGCCGCCGTCGGCATCCACCCCCACGACGCGGCGAAGGGCGACGCCGACGGGTGGTCGCAGGTCCGTGCCTGGGCGCGCGACGAGCGGGTCGTGGCCATCGGGGAAACGGGCCTCGACTCGGACCGGATGTTCTCGCCCTGGGAGGCGCAGGTGGACAACCTGCGGCGGAACCTGGCCCTCGCGCTCGAGACCGGCAAGCCCGCGATCCTCCACTGCCGGTCGCGCGCGGGTGAGCGCGACGCCCAGGACGCGCTCGTCGAGGAGCTGGGACGCGCGGGCTTCGGCGGGGACGCCGGCCGACAGGCGTTCCGCGGCCGGCCGCCGGCGGTGATCCACTCGTTCAGCGGACCCCTGGACTATGCCCGCGCCGTCGTCGCGATGGGCCTCGCCGTGTCGTTCTCGGGGCTCGTGTTCCGGAAGGGCGAGGAGCCGTCCGCGGACGCGGTCGCCGTCGTCCCGCCGGAGCGGCTGCTCGTCGAGACGGACTCGCCGTTCCTCTCCCCGCCGGGCGGGCCGCGCGGGCGCAACGAGCCGGCCTGGGTCCGGGTCACCGCCGCGTGGGCAGCCGATCGGCGCGGGGTGGGGGAGGACCAGCTGGGCGACGCGCTCGTCGCGGCATACGACGCGACGTTCCCGCGGGCCGCGGCGCGCTAGCCTGCGGCGTCCCAGCGGATCGCCATCTCGGCGATGACCGGGGTCCCCGGCTCGGCCACCGGCGGCTCGCCGAGGAGACCGCCGTTCAGGCCGTCGGGCAGCCCGGTGAGCGGCTCGACGCACACACCGTCCGGGTGCGCGGCGTAGACGAGCCACGCCGCGGCGGCCGGCGCGTGGATCGCCAGCCGCGGCCCGCCCGGCCAGCGCA
>JAICUV010000061.1 GCA_025935655.1 Chloroflexota bacterium
ACGGCCGGTGCGCATCTGCTCCGCCTGCGAGTCGGAACGGGACCTGGTTCCGCCGTGAGAGGCAGTTCAGGCGCCTGGTCCGGGCGCCTGCGCCGCGCACCCGGCCGCCGAGTCACGCGCGCGGCAACCCCCGTCGGTCAGCCCGGGAGCGTCTCCCCCAGCCCCGATGCGATGAACGCGTCCAGCGTCTCGATCGCGGTGTCCTCGTCGGGGCCCTCGGCGGTGACCCGCACCCGGTGGCCCGTGGCGACGCCGCTGCTCATGACCGCGATGATCGACTTCGCGTCGACGGGGGCCGTGCCGCGGTCCAGGTTCTCGAGCGTGATCCGGCTCGCGAAGCCCGCGGCCGTCTTCACGAACATCGCCGCGGGTCGTGCGTGGAGCCCGCTGGGGTTGCGGATCGTCTGGTCGATGGTGCGCATCGGGCGAAGGGTCCTCCGGGTGGCGGATCAGGCGGCAGGGAGCGTCGTCGCGAGCAGCCGCAGGACGTTCTCGCCCATGACGGCGCGGATGTCGTCGTCGCCCAGCCCGACCTCGAGCAGGGCATCGGTCAGGCGGGCGGTGCCGGCGGCGTCGATCGGGACGGGCACGGCGCCGTCCCAGTCGGACCCCAGCGACACGTGCTCTGTGCCGATCCGCTCGACGGCGTAGGCGATCGAGCGCGCGATCCACGAGACGCCGTCGCCGCCGCACGCGGTGGGCCAGAACCCCACCCCGACGAGGCCACCCGTCGCCGCGATCCCCGCCAGGTGCTCGTCGCTCAGGTTGCGTGCGTTGTCGAGCACGCCGCACAGGCCCGTGTGCGATGCGACGACGGGCCGGGTCGAGACGGACAGCGCGTCGTCGATCGTGCGCGCGGACGCGTGGGCCACGTCGAGCAGGACCGAGCGCGTCTCCATCCGCGCGACGAGCTCCCGGCCGAGCGCGGTGAGCCCGCCCCGGTCCACGCCGTGCGCCGAGCCACCGAATGCCGTGTCGAAGAAGTGCGCGGGCGAGATCATCCGCACGCCGAGGTCGGCGACCAGCTCGAGGTTCTCGGGGTCGTCTCGAGCGCGTGCGCGCCCTCGATGGAGAGCAGCGCAGCCGTCATGCCGCCACGCGCCTCGCGCGCGGCGAGGTAGGCAGCGAGGTCCACCTGCGAGGTCAGGATCCGGAACGCCCCGTGCGAGCGCGCCTCGAACCCGCGCGCCTGGGCGACGAGGTGCTCGACCCGCGGCAGCAGGCGCCCCCAGGTCGCCGGCGGCCAGCGCTTCGCGATCGCGAGCGCGAGGACCTGGTCGCTCGAGTCCTCGTTGCGTTCGATGTTCAGCCCGCGCGGCGTCCTGACCGGCATCGAGAGCACCTGGAGGGCGACGTTGCCCTCGATGAGCCGGGGCACGTCCACCGCACCCCGCGTGCCACGCGCCAGCAGGTCGCGGCCCCACAGCAGCGAGTCGGCGTGGAGGTCCGCGACCCGGAGCGTCGCGTGGAGCGCCGCCGCGCGCTCGGACACGGGCGTCGCCGGGACGGGCGCGACGGGGTTCATCCGGGCCTCGACCCGGCCCACGAGCCCGTCGAGCACGGGCCGCGCCGCGGCCGCGCCGGCGAACGCCGCGCCGGCCGCGAGGGCGAGTCGACGACGTCGGGTCATGCGCCGAATGCGCGGCCGCGCGTCGGGCGGATCCGGATCGGGACGTTGTACACCGACGCCATCTCCTCGGCCGAGCCGAGGTGCGCGTCGATCCAGGCGCCGTACTTCGCGAGGTAGGCGGCGTTGCCGGGCACCGGCGGCGTCGCATCGTCGATCCGCGCCTCGCCCTCGAGGATCACGACGTCACCGCCGCTCCCGTTGTCGTTGAGGTGGAGGCTCACCCGGGGATTCGCGGCGATGTTGCCGTTGCGCCTGGCCCGCCGGTCGCTGTACACGAGGGCCTCGCCCCCGTCCCAGAGGAACCAGATCGGGAACGTCTGGGGCTGCCCCTCCGGGGTCACCGTCGTCAGCCACCCGATCATGTCGCGCTCGAGCCGCTCAAGCGCGTGCCGGTCCGTGTCCGTGTCCCCGTCGAAGACCACGATCCCTCCTCCTAGACCGCGGCCGGTCGCGCCGCGTGACCCGATCGAACCTCGTCCAGGAACGCGAGCGAGCGCGGGTCGCGTTCGAGGGCGACACGCATGAAGTCGCGCATCGCCGCCTCGACCTCGCGCTCCACCGACGGCGCCAGCCGGAGCGCCGCGAGCGCCTCGATGTCGAGGCGCTGGTACGCCTTGAGCAGCTTGAGCGCCTCCAGCGAGAGCGCCGTCCTGTCCGTCGCGGGGCCGGGACATCGGCCGCACAGGACGCCGCCCAGCGGCGGGACCCAGCGGAACGTCTCCGATGCCTCGAGCATCCGGTCGCACTCCACGCAGCGGTCGACCTCCGGGCGCTGGCCCAGCTCGTCCGCGAGGTGCATCTCGTACCAGCGCGCCACGCGGCCCGGCGCCATGTCGGCGTCCAGCAGCTCGTAGGCGCGGCGCAGGAGCGCGTACAGCGGCTCCGCGGCGTGGCGCTCCTCGAGGCTCCGGTCCGCCAGCTCGGCGAGGTACCACGCGGTCGCGGCGCTCTCGAGCCGGTCGCGCAGGCCCAGCCAGGCGTGGCCGACCCGGACCTCGGTCACGACGTCGAACGTCCGGCCGCGGGCGAGCGCCACGGTGAGCTCTGCGAACGGCTCGAGGCTCCCGCCGAGGCGCGAGGTCGGCCGGCGGATCCCCTTCGCGATCGCCTTGAGCTTGCCGAACTCGGGCGTGATCAGCGTCAGCACGCGATCGGCCTCGCCCAGGTCGAACCGGGACAGGACGATGGCGTCGGTGACATAGCGGCGGGGCACGGGCACGACATCGACGGTAGCACTCCGGCCCCGGTGCGACTACCCGTGCGACTGCCCGGGCAGCCGTGCCTCGGCGGCGAGCCGGACGGCCTCGTCGATGCCGCCGCGGAACGGGTCACCGTGTCCCGGCAGCACGAGCCCGGCCGCGAGCCCCCGGAGGCGCGCCAGGGACTCGCGGGCCAGCGCGTAGTCGGCGCTGAAGGCCGCGACCTGGGGCCCGCGCAGCCCGTCGGCCGGGCTGTACGTGGCCATTGCGTCGCCGGTGAACACGACGTCGTGCGACGGCACGTGGAGCGCCGCGCTGCCGGGCGTGTGACCCGGCACGAGGATGACCCGCGGCGATCCCGGGACATCGAGCGTCGCCCCGTCGCCGAACGTCGAGACCGCGGCGAGCGGCGGCACCCGGAGGAGGCCGTGGCGCGCGGCCCACCACGCGAACCCGAGCATCGGGCTGAGGCGCAGGGGGGGCGACTGCGCCGGGTTCTTCGCCTCGCCCTTCGCCAGCGCCTCGTCCGCCTCGTGGACCCAGACCGGCCAGCCACGCTCGCGCCGCCCGCGCTCCGCGTACCCGACGTGGTCGCTGTGACCGTGGGTGAGCACGATCGCCCGGACGTCCTCGAGGGTGCGGCCCATCGCGGCCAGCTCGGCGGCCACGCGCTTCCACAGGCCGGGCGCGCCCGCGTCGATGATCGTGACCTCACCGCCCTCCTCCAGCAGGTACGAGTTCACGATGCTGTCCGGGCCCACCCGCCGGATGCCGGGTGCGATCTCCACTACGCCTCCACCCGGTCACCGGGGGCCAGCTCGAGCAGGAATCGCAGGGCGTGGTTCGCGGTGGCCATCGGCGCGCAGGGTACCGGCGTCGGGAGCCGAGGTCCCGTCCGTTGCGCTGCATCCAACAGGCTACTTTTCGCGAACACGTTTATGCCGGAAGCCGCTACACTCGCACCGATGACCGTCTCCAGCGACCTCGACCTGTCCGTCCTCCTCGCCGATACCGAGGCGGAGATCCTGCGCGTCGTCGCCGACCGTGACCCGTCCACGATCGGCGTGTACGAGATGATCCGCTACCACCTCGGGCTCGACGGATCCGAGGGGCCGCGCGGCAAGCGGATGCGCCCCCTGTTGGGCCTGCTCGCCTACGCGTCCATCGCGGGCGAGCACACGCGCGCGCTCCCGGGCGCGGCCGCGGTCGAGCTGGGCCACAACTTCAGCCTCGTGCACGACGACATCGAGGACGGCGACATCGAGCGGCGACACCGGCCCACCCTGTGGTCGCTCCACGGCATCCCCCAGGCGATCAACACCGGCGACCTGATCTTCAGCCTGTCGCGGGTCGCGCTCCACCGGCTCACGGACCTCGGCTTCCCCGACCGCACGGTGCTGCGCCTCATGCGCCTGTACGACGAGACGTGCGTGATGCTGTGCGAGGGCCAGTACATCGACATCGCGACGTCCGCGTCGGCCGAGCCGATGACGGTCGACCTCTACTTCGACATGATCGGCCGCAAGACGGCCGCCCTCATCGCGGGCTCCATCGAGGCGGGCGCGCTGCTGGCGACCGACGACGAGGAGGTCATCGCCCGCTACCGCAGGTTCGGCTGGGCCCTCGGCCTCGCGTTCCAGCTCAACGACGACCTGCTGGGCATCTGGGGCCAGGAGCAGCACACGGGCAAGGTGCCGACGGACATCGCCCGGCACAAGAAGACGCTCCCGGTGCTGTACGCGTTCGAGCACGCCACGCCGGCGGACCGGGAGCGGCTGACGATGCTGTCCTCGCTGGCCGATCCCGCGGCGGACGACGTCGCGGAGGTCATGGCGATCCTCGACCGCTCGGGCGCGCAGGCGTTCACGCGCGGTGAGGCGCAGCGCTACCGGGACGAGTGCCTCGCCGAGCTCGACGGTCTCGAGGCGGTCGACGCGGCGGCGCGGGACCGGCTGCGCGGCATCATCCTCTCGGTCATTGCCGCGTAGCCGGGTCCTCGCACCCGGGGTGACGGCCCGCTAGACGGGGGTCGCCGCCGCGGCCGCCACCTGGCCGGCAAACGCCTCCACGGTGGTGAGCGGCTCATCCAGGAGCCCGCTCGTGCTGCCCATCTCGATCGCGTCGCCGTCGGCACAGCAGCGCATCAGGCCGGCGAACGAACGCTGCATGGGGTCGACGGCCGCTGCGACCTGCGCGTCCAGGGCCTCGACCGGCACGTGGCTGACGGCGATCGGGCGCCCGAACGCCGTCTCGAAGATGCGCACCGCCTCGAGCGGCGGGATCGGCCGCGGACCGCCGAGCTCCAGGATCGCGTTGCGCGCTCCCGGGTGGGTGAGCGACGCGACGGCGAACGCGGCGACGTCGGACGTGGCGATCCAGCTGATCGGCGCCTCGCCCGAGCCGTAGATCGTCGCGGCGCCGTTGGCGGGGTCGAAGCCCACGGCCGGCCCCAGCCACACCTCCATGAAGCAGCTCGGGCGCAGGATCGTGTGCTCGATGCCGCTCCCGGCAAGCGCGCCCTCCACCTCGCGCTTCGCGTTGCGCAGGGGGAAGTCGCGGTCGAGGTTGCCGGAGAACGACAGGTACGAGAAGTGGCGCACGCCCGCTCCGGCGGCGGCACGGACGAGCTCCAGCATGCCCTGCCGGTCCGTGGTCTCGATGTCGTTCACGCCGGCCGCGTAGCTGAACGGCATCGCCGAGACGGTCGCGACGACGGCGTCGATCCCGACACAGGCCGCGTCGAGCGAGCCGGGCTCGCGCAGGTCGCCGACGACCGTCTCGACGCCCGCTTCGCGCAGGCGCTGGACCTTCGCGGGATCGCTGGAGGCGCGGACCAGGGCGCGGACCGGCCGACCCGCCGCGGCGAGCCTGGCGCACACCGCTCCGCCGACCATCCCCGTCGCACCCACCACGAGGTACACGGATGACCTCCTCCCGGGACGCGTGGACGAACGCGCGCGGGTCGGTCCCGCCAGTGGCTCGGCGCGGACCCGGCGGCGCGGGTACGGTCCGCGTGTCGCAGCCCCCCGCGATCGCGCAACGATCGACCGGCTCGCTGCCGGTGTCCAGTGCCAACCGTCGCGACCGCGACCCGCGCTCCGCCCGGGGCGCTCCGCTACTCGTCCCCGTCGCTGGACTGGTCGTCCACCTCGCGCTCGCGCGCCACGAGCACCTTGCCCACGCGGCGCCCGTCGGTCGTCTCGACCGTCAGCCGGAGCCCGTCGACGCGGATCTCGTCGCCCGGCTGCGGGATCCCGCCGATCCGGTGATACACGAGGCCGCCCACCGTGTCGTACTCGTCCTCGTCCTCGAGCTGGAGCTTGAGGTCCCACAGGTCGAGCAGGTCGTCGACGGACGCCCGGCCGTCGACCCGGGCGGAGTTGTCGTCCAGCAGCTCGACGAGCGGCTCCTCGACGTCGTACTCGTCCTGGATCTCGCCCACGATCTCCTCCAGCAGGTCCTCGATCGTCACGAGGCCCGCCGTCCCGCCGTACTCGTCGAGCACGATCGCGATGTGGACCTTGCGCCGCTGGAACTCGTGGAGCAGGTCGTCGATGGTCATCGACTCCGGCACGAACACCGGCGTGCGGAGCATGGCCCGCAGGTTCGACGGCGCGTCCGAGCTCGACTTGAGGAACGGCAGCAGGTCCTTCGCGTACAGGATGCCCACGACCTCGTCCACCGAGGTCTCGTACACGGGCAGCCGCGAGTGGCCCTCGTCGATGATCCGGTCGACGGCCTCGTCGAAGGTGGAGGACGCGGGGAGCGCGACGATGGCGATCCGCGGGACCATGACCTCGTGCAGGCGGCGGTCGCCGAGCTCGATGACCGCGTTGATCATCTGCTCCTCCTCGGCCTCGAGGATGCCCTGCTCCCCTCCCCGCTCGACGATGAGCCGGAGCTCCTCGGCCGTGATCTGGGCCTCGGAGCTGATGTCGACGCCGATCACCCGGGTGACGGCGCGGGTGATCCCCGTGAGCAGCGCGACGACCGGCGCGAGGATCCGCCCGAGCACGTCCAGCGGGCCGGCGAGGGTGAGCGCGAACCGCTCCGGGTGCGCGAGGGCCAGCGTCTTGGGGACGAGCTCCGCGAACACGATCGTGAACAGGGCGAGGATGACCGTGACGATGACGAGCGCGACGCCGTCGGCGGTCCCCGCGTCCATGCCGACGCCCACCAGCACCCCGGCCAGCGACTGGCTGAGGCTGACGGCCGCATAGGCCGAGGCGAGGAAGCCGATGACCGTGAGGCCGAGCTGGGACACGGCGAGGAACCGGCCGGGATCGCCGAGCAGGCGCTGGACGCGGCGGGCGCCCGGCCGCCCCTCCTCGACCATCTGCTCCACGCGGCTGCGCCGGATCGAGACGAGGGCGATCTCGGCCGCGACGAAGATCGCCTCGAAGAAGGTGAGGACGACCAGGAACAGGATCTCGCCGATGGGTATGTTCACCCGGCGGGGTCCTCTGCTGCGGGCTCCGTCGGGTCGGCAGGCGGCGTGGGCGCGATCGGGCGGATCTCGCGGATCCTCGCCGGGACGCCGACGGCGAGCTTGCCCGCCGGCACGTCCTTCGTGACGACCGCCCCCGCACCGGTCTTGCTGCCGGCGCCCAGCGTGATCGGCGCGCGGAGCATCGTGTCCACGCCCAGGAACACGCCCTCGCCGATCGTCGTGTGGTGCTTGTTGACGCCGTCGTAGTTCGCGGTGATCGAGCCGGCGCCGACGTTCGTGTCCGCGCCCACGTCGGCGTCGCCGAGGTAGCTCATGTGGTGCTGGCGGACGTGCTCGCCGAGGGTGCTGTTCTTGATCTCGGCGAAGTTGCCGATCTCGGACCGGCTGCCGACGTGCGCGCCGCGGCGGAGGTGCGAGAACGGCCCGATCGTGACGTCGTCGTCCACGGTCGCGCCCTCGAGGACGCTGGCCCAGACGACGCATCGCTCGCCGATCACCGAATCGTGGATCTGCGTGCCGGTCGCGATCCGGCTGCCCGCGCCGACGCTCGTCGTGCCGCGCAGGACGACGCCCGGCTCGAGGATCACGTCCTCGGCCAGCGTCACGTCGTGGTCCAGGTAGACCGTGGACGGGTCGACCATCGTCACGCCCGCCTTCATCCAGCGGTCGTTGAGCTCGACCCGCATGTCCCACTCGGCGCGGGCGAGCTGGGAGCGGTCGTTGATGCCGGTGAGCCGGCCGTCGTCCTCCACCTCGAGCGCGGCGACCAGCCGGCCGTCCTCCCGGGCCATCGCCACGAGGTCGGTCAGGTACAGCTCGCCGGTGGCCGCGCTGGGCGTGAGGTCGCCGATCCGGCGTCGCAGCCACGATGCGTCCAGCGCATACAGCCCCGCGTTGATCTCGGTGAGCTGGCGCTCCTCCTCGGACGCGTCCTTGTCCTCGACGATGCGCTCCACGGTCCCGCCCTCGTTGCGCACGACGCGGCCCAGTCCCGTGGGATCGAGCGCGTCGACCGCGACCAGCGACATCGCGGCGTGGTCGAGGGCACGCGCCTCGAGCAGCGCCTCGAGCAGGTCCGCCTTGACGAGCGGCACGTCGCCGGACAGCACGAGCACCTCCTCGGCCTCGGCTGGGAGCGCCTGGAGGGCCGCGCGCAGCGCGTCCCCGGTGCCCAGGGGCTCGTCCTGGAGCGCGGCCTCCGCGCGACCCGCGACGGCGTCGCGGACGGCCCCGGTCGCGGGCGAGTAGACGACGATCGGGCGCGAGCCCGTGGCCGCGTCCGCCGCGTCCAGGACGTACTCGATCATCGGGCGCCCGCACAGGCGGTGGAGCACCTTGGGCGTCCGGGACTTCATGCGCGTGCCGAGGCCCGCCGCGAGGACGATGGCGACGGTGCGCCCCGCGGGCGCGCCGGGACGTGCGCTGGTCACGGGGTGGGGCGTCCGGGCGACCGGAAGGGCAACGCCGCGCCCGGCGCGGCGACAGGTTCGCCCGAGGGGGCCAGTGGATGTGTCATGTGAGGCGCCGCCGATTCTGCGGAAGGTGCGGTGGTGGTGTCAACCGGCGCCTCCGCGGATGGCCGCCAGGACGCGCCTCGCCTGGTCCGCGTGCTCGGCGGGATGGGTCGCATAGTCCCGCAGCCACGCCTCGACCGAGTACGCGCCGTGTTCGGTGTGGGTGCCCGTCCGCGCCCACTCGTCCTCGGTCAGCGTCTCGAGGATCGTGAGGGTGGACGCGCGAGCCGCGGAAGCCGCCGCGATGGAGGTCGCGATGGGCCGCCGGGTGACGTGGAGCCGCCGCACGAACGCCATCTCGTCGTAGCCGGGCAGCACCGGCTCGTCCTCCGCGATGAGGCGGCGCAGCCGCACGGCCGAGTTGAGCTCGCCGTCGGCGAGGTGGTGGGCGATCTCGCGCACCGTCCATTCGCCGTCGATGGGGCGGAGGTCGAGCTCCGCGTCGGTCACGTCGGCCATGGCCGCCGCGAACACGTCGGCGCCCGCCCGGTAGCTGGCGACCAGCCGGTCCCGCTCCTCGCGCGTCATCGCCATGGGTGTCTCCTCCTCGTGGTCCGGCCGCTCAGCGCGCGGACCGCCGGGCGATCGCCTCGATCTCCACCAGGCCGCCCTTGGGCAGCGTCTTCACCGCGACGGTCGACCTGGCGGGCGGCGGATCCGGCATGTACGTGGCGTAGACCGCGTTCACGGCACCGAAGTCCTCCATCTCGGCGAGGAAGATCGTGGTCTTGACGACGTCCGCCCAGGTCAGCCCGGCGGCGTCGAGCACCGCCGTGAGGTTGCGCAGCGAGCGGTCGGCCTGCGCCTCCACGCCCTCGACGAGGTCGCCGGTTGCCGGGTCGAGGCCCAGCTGGCCGCTGCAGAACAGGAGCCCGTCGATGGCGATGGCCTGGCTGTAGGGGCCGATGGCGCCCGGGGCGCCGGTGGTCGAGATGGCCTGGCGGGTCATGCGTCCCTCTTCGCTGCGGTTGCGGCACGGATGCGGGTGGCGGCGATGAACGGCGGCCGGTCGCCCGGCGCGGGGAGCTCGCCCGTCGCGACGGCGACGCGGAGCGTCTCGGCGGCCGCGGCCGCCTCGGTCAGGGAAGGATAGAGCGCCCAGTGGCTCGGCCCACTGCCCGAGAGCCCGACCGGTCTGCCCAGCAGCCGGAGGAGCGCCCGCTTGAAGGGCACGAGGCCGGGCTCGACGAGCATGGCCGCTGGGGCGAGGTCGTTCGCGGCAGCGAGCACCGACGCCCGTACGAGGAGATCGGCGATCCGGAGGCCCGTGCGCAGCTCCTCGGCGAGGTGCGCGGAGGCGAGCCTCGCCGCTCCGCCGGCGCCCCGGGCCCCCGCGTCCCATGCCCGGAACGCGGCCGGCGTGGCGATCCCGAGGCCCGGCGTCACGACCAGGAGTCCCGGCCGGTCGTGCCCCGCGTCGACGTCGCGCAGCCACGGAAGGGGCGTGAGGCGCTCGCCACGTCCCTCGACGAGCGCCGGCCCGCCGGCGAGGAAGAACGGGACGTCCGATCCGAGTCCCGCGAACAACGCGTGCCGTGCCTGGGCGTCCAGCTCCACCCCCCACGCCTCGAGCGCGGCGTCCGCGGCCGCGGCGGCGTCCGACGACCCGCCGGCGAGCCCCGCCGCCACGGGGATCCGCTTGTCGAGGCGGGCCGCGAGCGGGGGCGGCGGCTCGCGCCGGCCCCACTCGGGGGCGGCGGCCCGGCGAGCGGCGGCGATGGCACGCAGGACGAGGTTGTCCGCCTTCGGGCCCGGGTCGAAGCCCGTGACGTGGAGGCTGTCCGCGTCCCCGGACGGCGCGACGGAGACCGACAGCCGATCCGCGAGGTCGAGCGGCACCATGACGCTGTGGAGGTCGTGGAAGCCGTCCGGCCGCATGCCGAGGACCGCGAGCGTGAGGTTGACCTTCGCCGGCGCGAGCCGTACGACGGGCGCCAGCCGGCGATCCGGGTCGTCGGTCACTCGCCGGGTCCCCCGGGGATGGGCCCGAGGGCCTCCGCGAGCGCCAGCCACTCCCCGACCGCGACCGTCTGCGGGCGCCGGTTGCGGTCGATGCCGCAGGCCGCGAGCGCCGCGTCCACCCGCTCGCCGTCGATCGGGAGCTGGCGCGTCAGGACGTTGTGGAGCATCTTCCGGCGCTCCCGGAAGCCGGCCTGGACGAGGCGCCACAGGTTGTCCTCGGCCGCGGCATCGAGTCGGTCGTCAGGCGGGTACGGCTCGAGGACCAGCACCGCCGACTCGACCTTTGGCGCGGGCTCGAACGAGTCGCGGCCGACCCTGAACGCCACCCGGGCCTTCGCGTGGTACTGCACGAACACCGACAGGTACGAGAGACCGCCGGGTGCGGCGGCGATCCGCTCGGCGACCTCGCGCTGGACCATGAGCACGAGCCGTTGCGCGCGTGGCTCGCGACCCAGCAGGCGGTGGAGGATGGGGCTCGTGATGTGATACGGGAGGTTGGCCACGACGTCGTACGGCGGCGGGCACAGGTGCACGAGGTCCTGGTCCAGGGCGTCACCCTCGACGATCCGGAGCCGCTCCTCGGCGAGCGCCGCGGCGAAGGTCTCGCGCAGCTGCGCCACGAGACCCCGGTCCAGCTCCACTGCCGTCACGGCGGCGCCCGCGGCGAGCAGGCCGCCGGTCAGGAACCCGAGCCCCGGGCCGATCTCCAGCACCGCGCGGTCCGGCCCGGGATCCGCCTCCTGGAGGATCCCCTCGAGCACGTCGACGTCCGCGAGGAAGTTCTGCGACAGGTTGTGGCGCGCGCGGAGGCCGGCGGCCTTGAGGCGGCGCTGGACGTACTGCGGGTCGAGCCGGAGATCGGCCGCGGCGCGCGGCTCGCGGCTCACGGCCGCGTCATCCGCGGGTCACGCGCGAGAGCGGCCAGGTGGGCGTCGCGTCGAGCGAGAGGTCCGCGAGGTCGCCCGCGGCAAGGCGCCGCGCGCCCGCGGCCCCGATCATCGCGCCGTTGTCCGTGCACAGCCCGGGCCGCGGGAGCGTGATGCGCAGCCCGCGAGCGGTCGCCGCCGATGCGATCCGCGTGCGCAGCGCCTCGTTCGAGGCCACGCCGCCGCCCAGCACGATGCCCGCGGCGCCCGTCTCCTCGGCCGCGCGGATCGTCTTCGTCGCGAGGACGTCCACGACCGCGTCCTGGAACCCCCATGCCAGCTCCGCGAGCAGCTCGTCGGGGAGGGGCGCCCCGGTCGCGTCCGCCGGCAGCCCGGCCTCGGCGCGGGCCTCCGCGATGATCCGCCGGGCGGCCGTCTTGAGGCCCGAGAAGCTGAAGTCGTACGAGTCGCCCATCCAGGCCCGCGGGAAGACCCGGTCATGGGCGGTCGCACGCTCGGCGGCGGCGCTGATCGCCGGCCCACCCGGGTAGCCGAGGCCCAGCAGCCGCCCCACCTTGTCGAACGCCTCGCCCGCGGCGTCGTCGACCGTGGTGCCCAGGAGGCGGTAGGTGAGGTCGTCGCGCATCTCCACGAGGAACGTGTGGCCGCCCGACACGACCAGCGCCACGAGCGGGAACGCCGGGGCATCGCGGGCCGCCTCACCGGGGTCCAGCAGCCAGCCCGCGTAGACATGCCCCTCGAGGTGGTTGACGCCCACCAGCGGCTTCCCGTGCGCCCAGGCGAGCGTCTTGGCGAAGTTGATGCCGACGAGCAGGGAGCCCGCCAGCCCGGGCCCGCTCGTCACGGCGATGCCGTCGACGTCCGCCACGGAGACGCCGGCGGCGGCCAGCGCCTCGTCGAGCGCGGGCACGATCCAGCGCAGGTGGGCGCGCGCGGCGACCTCGGGGACGATGCCGCCAGTCGGCGCGTGGAGCGCGACCTGGCTCGCAACGACGTTGGCGTGGATCCGGCGCCCGTCCTCGACGAGCGCGACGCCCGTCTCGTCGCACGAGGACTCGATGGCCAGCACCAGGCTCCCGGTCACGCGACGCCCTCGTTCGGGTCGCGGCCGGGCGCCTGCTGGGCCGGCTCGGCGGGCGTGAGCGTGTCGTCCGGGGCAGCCGATGGCGGCGGGGACGCGTCGAGCGCCTCGCGCAGCCGGGCGAGCCGCTCGCGCATCGGCGCCCCGGCGAGCGGCTCGGTGGTCATGATCAGCGCGTCTTCCTGGTTGTCGCTGTAGTAGCGCGGCCGCAGGCCCACGGGCCGGAACCCGTACTTCTCGTACAGGCGTCGTGCCGCGAGGTTGGACAGCCGGACCTCGAGCGTCGCCTCGCGTGCGTGGCGGTCCACGGAGAGGTCGAGCAGCGAGAGCAGCAGCCGCTCGCCGATCCGCCGTCGCCGGTAGCGCGGGTGGACGGCGAACGTGGTCACGTGCGCCTCGTCCACCATGAGCCAGATCCCCCCGTAGGCGACGATCTCCTCGCCGATCAGCCCCACCAGGTACGCGGCGAGGCGGTTCGACTCGAGCTCCTGGCGGTACGCCTGCGGCGGCCAGGGCGTCGTGAACGAGGCGCGCTCGATGAGCTGGACCGACGGCAGGTCGGCGACGGTCATCGGCCGGATGAGGAGCACCGGCGAGATCATCGGTCGCCCCCGGCGGACGCCGTTCCGGTGAGCTCGACGCCGCCGCCCGCGGGCACGTCGCGCGCGCCGCGCGGGAGCGTCACGTACTCGGGCGCCAGCGTCGCGAGGTCGTCGGCATCCCCGGCCGCCAGCCGCGCGGCGCCCGTCCGGAGGAGCGCCGCCGCGACGCCGTCGAGGGCGCGACGGCCCGCCCGGAGCGCGTCCTCCGTGGCGCGTCCGTCGAGGTCCACGGCGACGAGCGACTCGTCGGGCGCGAGGTCCGGCTCCTCGCCGCCGGGCAGGATGCGCGGCGCCACGCCCGGCCGCGTGAGCACGCGGTCCGCCTGGCCCGCGGGCTGCAGGAGCACCCGCCGCCCGCCGCCCGCGGCCGCCAGGAGCGCCTCGCCCGTGCTGACGCCGACGAGCGGGATGCGCAGCGCGTGGGCGAGCGCCTTCATCGTGGCGATTCCCACGCGCAGGCCCGTGAACGCGCCCGGCCCCGTCCCCACGACCAGCCCGCCGAGGGTGCCGATCGTGGTCGCCTCGTCGCGGAGCAACGCCTCGACGTTCACCAGCAGCTCCTCGCCGTGCCGGTAGCCCGCGACCCACGACCGATCGGCGCGCAGGACGCCGTCGGCCGAGCCCAGCGCGACGAGCGCCCGCGTCGTCGCGGTGTCCACCACGAGGAGCGGCCCGGTGGTCACCCGCCCGGCTCCAGGTATCGCCGGTAGGCGTCGTGGGCGGTCCTGAGGGCGATCCGGCGCGGCTCGTCGCCCGTGCCGTCGATCACGACGTCGAGGCGTGGGGCCGGCAGCGCGGACTCCAGCCGCTCCGCCCACTCCACGATCGTGACGCCGGCCGCCTGGCGATCATCCAGCAGCCCGCCCGCGAGCGCGTCCGCCGCGTCCTCGAGGCGGTAGAGGTCGAGGTGGAACAGCGGCAGCCGCCCCTCGTACTCGGCCATGAGCACGAAGGTGGGCGAGCTCACGACGTCGGCGACGCCGAGCCCCGCCGCGAAGCCCTTGGCGAACTGCGTCTTGCCCGCGCCCAGCTCGCCCACGAGGCACACGAGGTCGCCCGGGCGCGCGACGGACGCGAGCTCGAAGGCGAGGGCTCGCGTCGCGGCGGCGTCCCGGGTCGTGGCGACCCGCTCGAGTCGGAGGGTGGCTGACATCGGTCCGAGGGTAGCCGAAGCCACCCGGCGGCGCGCCGCGACGAGCGTCGCGCCCGACGGGTCAGCCCGCCTGGACGAAGCGCTCCAGGTCCCCGAGCGGGAGGTCCACGGGCGGCTCGCCGTCCAGCGCCACGCGGGCGGCCTCCTGCCAGACGTTGGCCCCGAAACGCCGCAGGCCCACGACCCCGAGCACCCGGCCCTCCGTCCCCGTGTTGGGGCCGCTCCGCACGTGGACCCAGTCCGGC
>JAICUV010000357.1 GCA_025935655.1 Chloroflexota bacterium
GAAGCTGTCACCCATCTCGCCCTCGATCTCCGCGCGCGGCACGAGGGCCGCCACGGAGTCCAGGACCACGATGTCCACGCCGCCGGAGCGGATCAGGGTCTCGGTGATCTCGAGCGCCTGCTCGCCGGTGTCCGGCTGGGACACGAGGAGCTCGTCCACGTTGACGCCGCAGGCCCGGGCGTACGCCGGGTCCAGCGCGTGCTCCACGTCGATGAACGCGGCGATCCCGCCGCGCCGCTGCGCCTCGGCGATGACGTGCTGGCAGACCGTCGTCTTGCCCGATGACTCGGGCCCGAAGATCTCCGTGATCCGGCCGCGCGGAATGCCGCCCACGCCGAGCGCCAGGTCCAGCGCGATGGAGCCCGTGGGGATCGAGTCGACCGACTGTCGCTCCGCCGACCCGAGCTTCATGATCGAGCCGCGCCCGAACTGCTTCTCGATCGCGAGGATGGCGGCATCGACCGCGCGACCCCGCTCCGCGAGCGCCTTGTCGGTCCCGCCGTTGCGGGCGTCCATGTCCTTGCCGGTGATCGTCATCGTGTCCTCGCTCCTGGCGGCATCAGCCGATCCGACGGAGCGGGACCCGGTCCCCGCCCGTTCGGCGCGTCAGCCCTCGCCGGACTCCTCGTTCCAGCGTGGCTTGCGCTGCTTCCGGATGAGCTCCGCCTGCTGCGGAGCCTCCGACATCGGCGCCAGCTTCTGCTGGGTGGACTTGTCCTTGGGCTTCTTCTTGACTTCCTTCGCGGGGCGGTCTCGTGAACCCATCGCTCGCCTCCACGTGCATCGACGGTAGTGACATGGACTTCACGCGGGCTTCGCGGCGCCTTCACCACCACTCATCCGGACGGCGCGTGAGCGCAGCTCCGGCAGCTGGGAGGGGAAGGTTCCGGCGCGAATCGCGGCCCGGATTCGGTCCATGAAGTCTAGGGTGAAGGTCAGGTTGTGACAAGTCGCGAGGCGGTACGCGAGCATCTCCTTGGCCCGGAACAAGTGGCTCAGATAGGCCCTCGAGAACCGGGTGCAGAGGGGGCACGGACAGTCCTCCTGGACCGGCCGCGGGTCGTCCCGATACTGCTCGTTGCGCAGGTTCAGGCGGCCGCCCGGGATCCACAGCTGGCCGTTTCGCGCGACCCTCGCCGGCAGCACCGAGTCGAACAGGTCGATGCCCCGGTGCACGGCCTCGAGGAGGTCCAGCGGCGACCCCAGGCCCATGAGGTAGCGCACCCGCGTGTCGCCGTCCAGGTGCGGGATCGTGGCGTCCAGCGTCTGGTTGCGCTGGTCGGGCGTCTCGTCGCCGGCGAGACCGCCGATGTTGATGCCGTCGAACGGCAGCGACGCGATGAACCGCGCCGACTCCGCGCGAAGGACCGGGTCAAGCCCGCCCTGGACGATGCCGAACAGCGCCTGGTCCGTCCGCGTGTGCGCGGCCAGCGACCGCTCCGCCCAGCGATGCGTCCGGTCCATCGCGTCCCGGACGACGGCCCGCGACGAGCTGGGGAACACCGGCTGGTCGAACGCGACCGCGATGTCCGGCCCGAGCGCCTGCTGCACCTGGACCGAGTGCTCCGGCGTGAACCGGTGGATCGACCCGTCGAGGTGGCTCTTGAACGTGACCCCGTCGTCGTCGATGACCCGCAGGTCACCCAGGGAGACGACCTGGAACCCGCCCGAGTCCGTGAGGATCGGCCCGTCCCAGCCCATGAACGTGTGCAGCCCGCCGAGCCGTTCGATCCGTTCGTGGCCGGGCCGCAGGTAGAGGTGGTACGTGTTCGCGAGCAGGATCGTGGCACCCGCAGCCCGGACCTCGTCGGGGTGGAGCGCCTTGACCGTGGCGTTCGTCCCCACGGGCATGAACTGCGGCGTGTCCACGACCCCGTGGGGCAGCGTCAGGCGCCCCAGCCGGGCGCGCGTGGAACCGTCCGCGGGCGGGGGCGCGAGGAGATCGAAGGACGCGGCGCCACTCATCAGCGGGTCGGCAGGTCGTCCCAGAGCGCGGGCATGTCCGGCTCCGATCGGCGGGGCGGCGGGATCTCGAAGCCCAGCGACGCGAGGTGCGCGCGCGCCGACTCGGTGGCGATGCGGCCCTGCGGCGTGCGGTCCAGGAAGCCCAGGCGCAGGAGGAACGGCTCGTACACGTCCTCGATCGTCTCCGGCTCCTCGGCGAGCACCGCCGCGAGCGCCTGGACGCCCACCGGACCCGACGCGAACTTCTGGATGATCGCGGCGAGCAGCTTGCGGTCCGTCGTGTCCAGGCCCAGCTCGTCGATGTCGAGGATCTTCATGGCCTCGATCACCGCGTCCACGTGGATCGTCCCGTCGCCGTGCACCTCCGCGTGGTCCCGGACCCGGCGCAGCAGGCGGTTGACGATGCGCGGCGTCCCCCGCCCGCGCTTCGCGATGAGGCGCGACGCCTCCGCGTCCACCTCGACGCCGAGGATCCCCGCGGAGCGCAGGACGATCGCCGTGAGCTCGTCCTCGCCGTAGAAGTCCAGCCGGTACGTCATCCCGAACCGGTCCCGGAGCGGTCCGCTGATCCGGCCCGCCCGCGTCGTCGCCCCGACGACGGTGAACGGCTTGAGCGACAGGCGGAGGCTCCGAGCGCTGGGACCCTTGCCGATCATCACGTCCAGCGCGAAGTCCTCCATCGCCGGGTAGAGGATCTCCTCCACGGCACGGTTGAGGCGGTGGATCTCGTCGATGAACAGCACGTCCCGCTCGTCGAGCGC
>JAICUV010000289.1 GCA_025935655.1 Chloroflexota bacterium
CACCTCCACTTCGAGGTCTGGAACGGGCCCGTCTGGAACGGCGGCACGCGCGTCAACCCGCTGAACTACTTCTAGCGGGCCTCGCGCTCCACGGCCTCGCGACCGGGCCCCGGACCGGTCCCCGCAGGACCGCGTGCGACAATCACCTCGATGTTTCTCGATGATGTCCGGATCTTCGTGCGTGCCGGCGCGGGCGGCGATGGCGCGGCGACGATGCGCCGGGAGGCCCACGTGCCCCGCGGCGGACCCGACGGCGGCGACGGCGGACGCGGCGGGTCGATCTATCTCCGGGTGGACGCCGGCCAGACCGCGCTCCACGACTTCCGCTACAAGCACCACTTCGGCGCGACGCCGGGCGGCCGGGGCGAGCGCCAGAAGCGCCACGGCAAGGCCGGGGACGACCTGTACCTCGCGGTGCCGCCGGGCACGGCGGTCCTCGACGGCGAGTCGGGTGCCCTGATCGCGGACCTGGTGGCCGTGGGCCAGGAGGTCATGGTCGCCAAGGGCGGCCGCGGCGGTCTTGGCAACACCCACTTCGCGACCGCGGTCCACCAGGCCCCCAAGCACGCGCAGCGGGGCGAGCCGGGCGAGGAGCGCTGGCTCCGGCTCGAGCTGCGGCTCATCGCGGACGTGGGCCTCGTGGGGCTGCCCAACGCCGGCAAGTCCACGCTGCTCGCCGCGCTCACGAACGCGACGCCCAAGATCGCGTCGTACCCGTTCACCACACTGGAGCCGAACCTGGGCGTGATGGACCTGGGCGAGGACGATGGCCGGCGGCCCACGATCGCCGACGTCCCGGGCCTGATCGAGGGGGCGTCCGCCGGGCTGGGCCTGGGCCACGCGTTCCTGCGCCACGTCGAACGGACACGCATCCTGCTCCACGTCGTGGACGGGGCCGCGAAGGACCCTGCATGGGACCACGCCGTCATCCGGGACGAGCTCGAGGCGCACGACCCGGCGCTCCTGCGCAAGCCCATGCTCGTCGTGTTCAACAAGCTGGATCTCGCGGCAGCGCGCGAGGCATGGCCGGCGTTCCGGGCGGCGATGGACGCCGCGGGCACCGGCGTCGTGGCGATCTCCGCGGACGACGGGGAGGGCCTCCCGGAGCTGCGGGCGGCGGTCGCCGACCTGCTGCCGGACCTCGAGGGCCTCGAGGCGCCGCCCGATCCCGCGGGCGTCGTCGTCCACCGCCTGGAGGCCGCCGGGGACGGGTACACGATCGAGCGCGAGGACGGGGCGTTCCGCGTCCGGGGCAAGCGCGTCGAGCGGCTCACGAACCAGACGAACTTCGACAACGAGGAGTCCGCCGAGCGGTTCCAGCGGGAGCTCCGCCGGACGGGGATCGACGCCGCGCTCCGGAAGGCCGGCATCCGCCAGGGCGACCAGGTCCGGATCGCCGCGTACGAGCTGGAGTGGGAGCCCCTGGAGGACGACGAGTGACGTCCAGCCCGGCGGCGGTCGCGCCGCCTGCCCGCGTCGTCCCGGGCTCGGTCGGCATCTTCGGCGGCACGTTCGATCCGATCCATCATGGGCACCTCGCGATCGCCGAGGAGGCGCGCGAGGCGCTGGGCCTCGAGGTCGTGCGCTTCGTGCCCGCGGCCGCGTCGCCGTTCAAGGCCGACCGGCCGGTCTCGGACGCCGCGCAGCGCCTCGCGATGGTCGAGGCGGCGATCGCCGGGAACCCGGCCTTCACCGCGAGCTGCATCGAGCTGGACCGGCCGGGCCCCTCGTACAGCGTCGACACGCTGGAGGCGGTGGCTGCGGAGGGCATCGCCGACCTCTGGCTGATCCTGTCGTCCGAGGCGCTGGCCGGCCTCCCGCGCTGGCGCGAGCCCGGGCGGATCCTCGACCTGGCGCGGCTGGCCGTCGTCCCGCGCGGCGGCTTCGACCCGCTCGGCGAGCGCTGGGTCGCCGAGCACTTCCCGGGCCGCGGGGACCGCTTCTCGTTCCTTCCGGGGCCTCTCTTGCCCATCTCGGGTAGCGTGGTGCGACGCCGTGCGGCCGCGGGGCGCTCCGTGCGCTATCTCGTGCCGGACGCCGTCGCCCGCTACATCGCCGACAACAAGCTCTACACCGAACCCGCATCGAGGACCACCACCACGTGACCGATCCCGTTTCGTCCACCGTCCCGCGCCCGGACGGCCTCCCGGCCCGCGACACCGCGGCGCCGAAGTCCGACCTCGCGCCGCTCGATCTCGCCCGGCGGATCGTCGAGCTCGCGGAGGACAAGAAGGCGGCCGACATCGTGCTCCTCGACCTCGGCGAGCTGACGACGCTGGCGGACGCCTTCGTCATCTGCTCGGGTGGCTCGGAGCGCCAGATCAGCGCCATCGCCGACGGCATCCTCGAGGCGCTGCGCGACGAGGGCGTGAAGCCCATCGGCCGCGAGGGCACGGCGGAGTCGCACTGGGTGCTGGTGGACTTCGGGTCCGTGATCGTCCACGTGTTCACGCCCCCGGAGCGCGACTACTACCAGCTCGAGAAGCACTGGGCCGGCGCGAAGACGATCCTCCGCGTCCAGTAGCGGCGCGGGGTACGGGGAGGACCGGTACCGCTGGGTCATGTCCCACGCGCACCACCGTTCCTAGCATCCATCCCAGGTCGCCGGCCATCGTGGTCGACGCCACCCGGAGATGGACCCGATGTCGGGCCTCAGAGATCGCTGCCCGAGCTGCAGCCGGCGCCTCATCATCACGCGCTTCGATACGACGTTCCGGCTGCCGGATCGGACGGAGCGGCTGTGCTTCGGCATCCCGGGCGGGCTGTGCGAGGACTGCCACCAGCTGTACATCGACCCGGAGCTGATCGAGCTCCTGGACCTCGGCGACGGCCGGTGCGTGTTCGCGATCGAGAGCGACATCGTCCTCCAGGAGGAGGCCTGGTCCTCGGCGGACTGACCGGCGTCACCCGTCGGTCCGCGGCGCCGCGTCGAGCGGCGCCGTTTCGATTCCCGGGGGTCGCGCGCGGTCAGGCGCGGCCGACGGCACCCGGGCGACGCGACGCGACGCGCTCCTCCACCCACAGCGCGAACGCGAGCCGTCGCTGCCGCTCGGTGGAGCCGGAGTCGGGCGCGTTCTTGACCATCGCGTCGAGGTCCTGCACGCCCTCCAGCGCGTCCTCGAGCTCCGTGACCGTCCAGGCGCGGGCCTGGTCGGCGAGCTTCTGGGCGCGGAACGGGTGGCCGCCGATGGCCTTGACGATGTCGGCCGGCCGCGCGTGGCGGCCGGTGAGGTCCGCGGCGATGAGCAGCTCCCGCAGCCGGCGATGGAGCTGGACGGTGATCACCGGCTCGGGCGTCGTCTCGAGCAGCCGGTCGAGTGCCGGGCCGGCAACCGCGGCGCGTCGCTCGGCGACGGCGTCGAGGAACGCCCACGTGGAGTCGGGGACGACCTCCGGCACGAGGGCCCTGACGTCGTCCTCGCTCACCGGGTCGAACGGCCGGTAGAGGGCGAGCTTGTCGAGCTCGCCGACGGCGAGCACGCCCATCCGCTGGCGGTCCACGTCGCCCTCGCTGACGAACCCGCCCACGCGCCGGGCGAGCTCCTTCGCCGCGCCCGGCTGCAGCTGCATCCCGCGCTCCGTCGCGCGGGCGACGATCCAGCCGGCGAGGTCCGACGACCGGGGCGCCTTGAACGCCCGCGCCTCGCCGCCCGCCTTGAGCACCGCGGCCTCGAGCCCCTGGAGCGCGGCGGATCGCCGGTTGCCCGCGTCGCCCTGCTCGATGAACACCAGCGCGTTCCCCGGCGCCACGGTCCCGATCGCCGCCTCCAGCGCCTCGCGCTCGGCCTTCGCGCGGAGGAGGGGAGCGGGGTCCACGACCACGGCGACCGTCCCACCGCCGAACAGCGGGGAGGTGGCCACGCGCTCGCCGATCGCGGCCGCCGTCGTCTCGACGCCGGAGACGCGCCAGCGGTCCGGCCGCGCGCCCGTGTCCTGCTCGATGCGCCGCGACACGAGCTCCGCCGCCCGGTCGAGCGACCAGCCGTCGTCGCCGCGGTAATACGCGACGATCGGGACGTCGCCGCTCATGCCGCCACCGCCGCGAGCGCGCGTCGCGACCAGCGCAGGCGGCGCACGTCGACCGGATCAACGCCCGCCGCCGCGCACACCGTG
>JAICUV010000202.1 GCA_025935655.1 Chloroflexota bacterium
GATGGCAAGGCCCAGGCCGCGCTCGTCGGGCGGCCACGCGAGGATGACGTCGCAGGTCTCGTCGAGCGTGCGGATCGCGGCATAGAGGCGCCGGGCGGCCTCCTCCTCGGACGCGCCGAGGTCGACGAGGGTCGCGCCCGGCACGGCGGCACCGGGCTCGAAGGCGAGCACGCCCACCGTGCGGCCCTGTGCGCGCAGGGCGGCCGCCCGGGCGACCTGTTCAGCGGGCGGCACGAGGAGCAGCCTCGCCTCGGGCGAGTAGTGGGTCGCGAGCATCCCCGGCGCGCGGACCTCGCCGCCCTCGCGGACGGGAATCGCCACACCCGTGATCGCCTCGAGCACCTCGCGGGGCAGCCCGCCCGGGCGCAGGATCGCGGGGCCCGGCGTCGCGACCCCCGACAGGTCCACGATCGTGGACTCGACGCCGACGTCGCTCGGGCCACCGTCCAGCACGAGGTCCACGCGGTCGCCGAGCCCGGCGCGGACGTGCGCCGCGGTGGTCGGCGACACCGTGCCGAATCGGTTGGCGCTGGGGGCGGCGATCCCGTCACCGAACGCCCGGAGCAGCGCGAGGGCGACGGGATGCGCCGGCACGCGCAGGCCGACGGTCGGCAGGCCGCCGGTCACGGCGTCCGGGACCCGGGCCGCGCGGCGGAGCACGATCGTGAGGGGGCCGGGCCAGCAGGCGGCCGCCAGCCTCCACGCGAGGGCCGGGACCTCGACCGCCCAGTCGTCGAGCTGCGCCGCGGACCCCATGTGGACGATCAGCGGGTGGTCGGCCGGGCGGCCCTTCGCGGCGAAGATCCGGGCGACGGCGTCCGGGTTGCCGGCGTCGGCACCCAGCCCGTACACGGTCTCCGTCGGGAAGGCCACCAGGCCACCGGCCCTGAGGATCGCGACGGCCTGCTCGATCTGCTGCGGCTCCACGCGGGGACCCTACAGGAGTCAGGCGGCGGACGCGTCCCGAGCGGGGAGCGGCGCCACGCCGCGCTCGGGCTCCGCATCCAGCTGCCCGCCGCGGACCGTCGCGCCCACGACCATCGCGGCCGCCACGAGCACGACGTTCTTGATGATGTACTGGCCCTCGAGCGTCGGCGCGAACGGGAACTGGGTGAACGTCTCGCCCGGGAACAGGAGGAGGGGCGTCAGCGTCCCGCCCATCTGCACGACGAGCAGGAGCAGCGTCGCCCGCAGGAAGCGCCCAGACAGCAGCCCGATGCCGATGACGCACTCCCAGGCCGCGAGGAAGGGCAGCGACAGCGCCGGCTGCACGATCCCGAAGGTGAGGGTCTCGATGGTCCGCGCGGCGAGGTCCTGCGCCGGGCTCAGGCCCGGGAAGAACTTCAGGACGCCGAACCACAGGAACACGATGCCGAGCGCGATGCGCAGCACCGGGATCGCCGCGGCGGCCAGGAGGAGCGTGATCCGGCGGTCGACGCGGTCGAGGCGGGAGCCGGGGGCGAACAGGCCGGGTCGGGCGACGGACGGGCGTCCGGAGGGCTGGGTCATGCGGCATCCATGGGCACGGGTGGGACCCAGTATTCCATCCGTGTCGGGATCAGGCCGCCGGACCGTCTCCCGTGCCGGGACCCGCGGCATCGCCCGACGTTGGCGGCGCCGGTCTCCGACCCAGCAGGCGCCAGGCGACCCGCCCGGCCGCGTACCCGATGACGATGGGCCCCAGGAACCACACGGTGGCGATGAACCCAGAGACCGGGTCCACCGGCACCGGCCGTCCCACCGCAAGCGAGAGCACCAGGATCGAGACCATGCCGATGACGGTCCCGACGCCGACGATCAGCAGACCCGTCCAGCCCCGCGTCACGAGCCCGGCGACCACGCCCGCGCCGAACAGGAGGAGGGGCGCGATCCAGACGCCGTTGAGCGCGCACTCGGCCTCGAAGCCGCCCTGGCCGATGCACCCGGCGGCGGATCCGCCGTAGACCGCGACCGGGCAGGCGACCGCCACGATGGCGAGCGCCAGCACGTCACGGAGCAGGCTGAACCGGACCTCGTCGGATTCCATCGCCCCCATTCTCCGCGGGCCGCCGCGTGGGCAGAGGGCCACAGCGCACCCCGTCCACGGGCCAGTCGTCAGCGCGTGGTCACCGGGCGCGTTGACGGGATGCGGCCGCGCACGCGACCCTTGGGGCATGGATGACTCGACGTTCTGGGACCTCATCGGGCGGCTCGACTGGAGCGCAGAAGGCGACGACGAACGCGTCGTGGCGCCGCTGGTGAAGGCCCTCTCGAACCTGCCGGATCGCGACATCGCCGGCTTCGCGGACCAACTGGCGCGACGGCTGTACGCGCTCGACGGCCTCGCCTGGGCAGCCGAGAGCGGCGCGACGATCTGGTCGGGCGACGTGGACTCGCTGTCCGTGGACGGGTTCCTGTACGCGCGACTCGCGGTCGTCGCGAACGGACAGGCGCTGTACGACGCCGTCCTCGCCGACCCCTCGAAGATGCCCAAGGACACCGAGTTCGAGAGCCTGCTCTACGTCGCGTCCACGGCGTACGAGCGCAAGACAGGGCTGGACGACGACGGCAGCCTCGACTCGGCCGTCTCGTTCGAGACGTTCTCCAACGCGGAGGGCTGGCCGGCCGCCGGCTGATCCTCGGGGCGCCACGAAGCCCGGCCCGCGCCACGGCGGCGTTCGCGCCTCGGCGCCCGCCCCGCCCGGCCCGTGCGAAACTGGCCCTCCCGCCCCTCTCCCCGCACCCTGGTCCCATGTCCCGCAGCGTCAAGCTCCGTCCCTGGCAGCACGCGGCCCTCGCGCGCTTCGCCGCCTCGCCGCACCCGGACTTCCTCGCCGTCGCCACGCCCGGCGCCGGCAAGACGACGTTCGCGCTCACCGCCCTGCGCCAGGTCCTCGCCAAGCGGCCCGCGCCGGTGGTCATCGTCGCGCCGACCGCGCACCTCAAGGTCCAGTGGGCGCAGGCGGCGGCCCGCCTGCAGCTCCATCTCGACCCGGCCTGGACGCCCGCGGACGGCGGACTGCCCCCGGACATGCACGGCGTCGTGACCAGCTACCAGCAGGTCGCGGTCTCCGCCGCCGCGCTGCGCGAGCTCGCCCGCCGCGCCGTCGTCGTGCTCGACGAGGTCCACCACGCGGGCGAGGACCAGGCGTGGGGGGAGAGCCTGCGCATCGCGTTCGGGGAGAGCGCCCGGCGGCTGTCGCTCTCCGGGACGCCATTCCGCAGCGACACCCGGGCCATCCCGTTCGTACGCTACGAGGCCGACGAGGCCGTCCCGGACTTCGAGTACGGCTACGGCGACGCCCTGCGCGAGGGCCGGGTCGTGCGGCCCGTGTACTTCCCGCGGATCGGCGGTGAGATGGAGTGGAGCGCGCCGGACGGGAACGTCCACGCGGCCACCTTCGACGACCCGCTCGCGAACCAGCTGGCCAACCAGCGGCTGCGGACCGCGCTCTCGATCGAGGGCGAGTGGCTGCCGTCCGTGCTCCGCCAGGCCGTGGAGCGGCTCACCGACGTGCGCCGTCACCAGCCGGACGCGGGCGGCCTCGTCATCGCCATCGATCAGGACCACGCCCGCGGCATCGCGGCGATGCTCCGGCGCGACTTCGGCCAGCACGCGGTGGTGGTCACCTCCGACGATCCCGAGGCGAGCGACCGCATCGCCGGGTTCGCGACAGGGCGGGAGCCGTGGCTCGTCGCCGTGCGCATGGTCTCCGAGGGCGTCGACATCCCGCGCCTCCGCGTGGGCGTCTACGCGACCACCGTGACCACGGACCTGTTCTTCCGCCAGGCGGTCGGGCGGTTCGTGCGCTGGGTCCCCGGCATCCGCGACCAGCGCGCGTGGCTGTACATCCCCGACGACCTGCGGCTCCGCATCCGGGCGTCCGAGATCGCGGAGGCGAGGCGACACTCGCTGCGCAAGGCGCGCCGCGACGACGAGGAGCTGCCGCTCCGCCAGGGACCCGATGACGCGGTGATGCTGGGCGACCAGCTGTCGCTGTTCGCGGCGCTGTCCGCGGTCGCCGTCGCCGGCGACGCGTACGCCCCGTGGCACGAGCCCCTCCCTGACGACTGGTCGGACGGCGCGGACACCGGGATCGAGATCGAGCTGGGACCGCCGCCGCCGGTCGCGGCGATGACCTCGGACGGGAACCTCGGCATGACGCGGCGCCAGGCGAAGGACCGGCTGCGGCTCGCGAACGCCGAGGCGGCGAAGGACATCGCCCGCGTCAGCGGCCTCTCCTACGCCGCCGTCAACCTGGAGCTCAACCGCTCGGCGGGCCTGCGTCGCGTCACCGAGGCCACCGAGGAGCAGCTCCAGGTCCGCCTCCATGCGGCCCGGCGCTGGCAGTGGCGACTGGGCCGCTGACGGACCCCGGCGGGGGAGCGCGGATGCGGCGGTGGTATGGTGGTAGCTCGCCGCAGCTCGTGGCGAACCTCCGCGTGGTCGACCTCTTCGAACGGACCGTGCGCCTGCAGCTCCGCGTTCGGGGAGACCAAAGGGGTCAAACCATGACCACCGGATCCATCAAGAAGGTCGTTGCCGATCGCGGCTTCGGCTTCATCGTCGCCGACGACGCGAAGGAATACTTCTTCCATCGCGACGGCCTGGACAGCTCGCTGAACTTCGACCGCCTCATGGGCGGGGAGAAGGTCAAGTTCGAGATCGAGGCCAGCCCCAAGGGCCCCCGGGCCAGCAAGGTGAGCGCCGCCTGACGTCGCGCGGTGTCCGGTGCGCCATCGGCGTGCACCGGACACCCGATCCCCAGGCCCCGTCCGCAGCCTCCCACCGCGCCTTCGCGCGCCCAGGATCGGAGTCCGCCATCGTCCGGACCGCGTTCGTCTCGACGTACCCGCCGCGCCGCTGCGGCATCGCAACCTTCACGAGCGACCTGCGCCGCGCGGTCGGTGGCGGCTCGGTCGTCGCGCTCGACGGGACCGTCGATGTCCAGGCCTACGGTCCCGAGGTGCAGCACCGGATCGCGGTCGGGGTGGACGCGCCGCCGGCCTGGGGCCGGACGGCCTCGCGCGTCTCGCGCAGCGTGGACGTCGTCTCGGTCCAGCACGAGTACGGGATCTGGGGCGAGGACGACGGCGCCGGTGTCCTCGACTTCGTCGACGGCCTCGGCGTGCCGGCCGTCGCAACGCTCCACACGGTCCTGCGGACGCCGACCCCGCGCCAGCGGCGGATCCTCACCGATCTCGTCCGCGCCGCGTCGGCGACCGTCGTGATGTCGCGCGCCGCGGCCGGCCTCCTGACCAGCGCGTACGGCATCGACCCGTCACGCGTGGACGTCATCCCCCACGGCGTCCCGGACCTGCCGATGGTCTCCGCGGACTCCGTCAAGCCCACGGTCGGCCTCGAGGGACGCCGGGTCCTGCTGAGCTTCGGCCTGCTCGGCCCGGGCAAGGGGTACGAGCTCGCCATCGAGGCCCTGCCGGGTGTGGTCGCCCGCCACCCTGATGCCGTGTACGTGATCGTCGGCGCGACCCACCCCGACCTCGTGCGTCGCGAGGGCGAGCGCTACCGCCAGGGGCTTGCCGCCCGCGCCGAGGCGCTCGGCGTGAGCGCCCACGTACGCTTCGTGGACCGGTTCGTCGGCCGCAGCGAGCTGACCCGCTGGCTGGAGTCCGCGGACGTCTTCGTCACGCCCTACCCCAACCTCGACCAGATCGTCTCCGGGACGCTGTCGTACGCGATGGGTGCGGGCCGGGCGATCGTCTCGACGCCGTACGCGTACGCCGCCGAGCTCCTCGCCGACGGGCGGGGTCTCCTCGTCGCACCCGGCTCGCCGACGGCGCTGGCCGGCGCGCTCGCCGACCTGCTCGCGGACGACGACGCCCGCGGGCGCATGGGCCGTCGCGCCTACGCCCACAGCCGCAGGATGGTCTGGGACGAGGTGGGTGCCGCCTACCGCGCCGTATTCGACCGGGTCGCCGGGTACCCTCGCGTCCTGCCGGCGACCGTCGGCGCGGTGGCCGCGGGTGTCTGACCTCGTGCCGCTGCCCGCCATCTCGCGGATCCACCTCGACGAGCTCTCGGACGCGACGGGCATCTTCCAGCACGCGATCCTGTCCGTGCCCGACCCCGCGCACGGCTACTGCACGGACGACGTGGCTCGAGCGGTCCAGGTGGACCTGCTCCACGCCCGCGTCATCGGGTGGCCCGCGGTGTCGGAATCGGCCTGGCGCGGCCTCCGCTTCCTCGGCGAGGCATACGACGCGGACGTCGGGCGGTTCCGCAACTTCCGGGACAGCGGCCGTGCGTGGATCGGCGGCACGGGGTCGGAGGACTCCCA
>JAICUV010000065.1 GCA_025935655.1 Chloroflexota bacterium
ATCGCGTCCGCGTGCACCGTCTCGGACAGGTCGATGAACAGGCACTCCGCCGCGAGCCGTGCCCGGTCGAGGCGGCGGTCGGCGAGCGGGGCGGGCGTGGCGGCCGCCGCCTCGAGATAGCGGGCCGCGGCGTCCAGCGTCGCACCGCGCCGTCGGGACCGGTCCGCGGAGTCGGCGAGGGCGGCAGCCACACGCTCGTCCGGGGCGTCGGCCGCGAGCCCGAGGTGGCGGGCGCGGGCATCCGATGAGGTCGTCGCCAGCGCCAGGGCGGCATTCGCCGCCCGGACTTCCGACGGGGTCGCCAGGCCCAGCACCGCCTGGGCGTAGAGCGGGTGCCGGAAGCGCACCACGTCGTCACCCAGCGCCACGACGCCTGCCGCGACCGCCGGTGCGAGCGACAGTCCGGCGCCCGGTCCCGCCCGCTCGAGCGTCGCGATCGCTGGCTCGGCGGCCGCGGCCGCGAGGAGCATCGCCTGCCGCGTCGCGCCGGGGAGGGCGCGGATCCGGGCGTCGAGGAGCGACCCGAGCGAGCCTGGCACCGGGAGCGGGGCATTCGGGTCGGTCGGCAGCGTCGCGTCGTCCAGCGCCCGCGCGATCTCGAGCGCGTACAGCGGGTTGCCGCCCGAGGCCGCCTCGATCCGGACCAGGGCCAGTCGCGGGAAGGACCGGCCGAGCCGCGCCTGGAACAGGTGGTGGAGGCTGCCGAGCGCCAGCGGCCCGACCTCGAGCCGCTGAACCCGGTCCGCGGGCACCGCCGCGATCAGGCCACCCGCGCGGTCGTCGCGCTGCGGCAATTGACCGTCGATACCGTCGTCGGCTGGCGCACGGACCGAGAGGACCAGGCCGATCCGCCGGTCGGCGAGCCGTCTGACCGCGTACGCGAGGACCGCCGCCGAGCTCACGTCGAGCCACTGTGCGTCGTCCACTGCGAGGACGATCGGCGCCTCTGCCGCGAGGGCGCGGAGCGTGGCCGCCACTGCGACGGACAGCGCGCGCTGATCGGGAGGCGACCCGGCCGGTGCGACCCGGAGCAGCGCGACCTCGAGCGCGTGCCGCTGGGGATCGGGGAGTGCTGCGAGAACCCGGTCACCGATTCGGTCGAAGAGGTCCGTCAGGCCGCCCAGCGCGAGGTCGTGCTCGGCACGCCCGGGCCTCGACTGCAGGACGTGGAAGCGCCCCGCATCGGCGCGCGCGACCGCACGCTCCCAGAGGGTGGTCTTGCCAATGCCGGCCTCGCCGTCGAGGACGAGCGCGGCGATGCCGGCGCGCGCACGGTCGAGGAACTGCTCGATCGCGACGAGCTCGACGCCCCGGCCGATGATCTCGTCCGCCACCCGGACCTCCGCGCTGCCCCATGCGCTGCCCGCTCCGACGCCGCGGCCAGCGGTGGCCCCGTCGCCGATCCGCGGACGGTACATCAGAGATGGGAAATCGGCCGGAGCGGCGGTCGTCCTCGCGTGCGCCCCGCTATCCTCGCGCCGATGGGGACGATGGCCACGGGCTCCGGCCCGGCGACGCTCAAGGACGTCTGGACGATCTTCGACGGCCTGCCGCTGCTGTACCGCACCAACGCACGCCCGGTGCCGGACGGGTCCCGCACCATCATCCACATCCACGGGTTCGCGATCTCGGGCCGGTACCTGCTGCCCACCGCATCGCGCCTGGCGAGCGACTACGCGACCTACGTCCCGGACCTGCCCGGCTTCGGCCAGAGCCACCGTCCGCCACGCCCGCTCACCATCGACCAGCTGGGCGACGCCGTCGTCCGCCTCATGGACCAGCAGGGCATCGACCGCGCGGTGCTGCTCGGCAACTCGCTCGGCTGCCCGATCATCGCGTCGCTGCTGGACGAGCACATGGACCGCATCGAGGCGATCGTCTTCGTCTCGCCCGCCGGCGGCCTGTACAACCTGCCGATCTATCGAGGCGTCGTGCAGATGGCGCTGGCCGGGCTGCAGGAGCCGCCGCGGATGTTCCCGATCGCCCTGGCGGACTATGCCCGCTACGGGTTGATGCCCTCGATCCACCTGCTCGACTCGATGCTCCACTACCCGACGCTGCGGCGGCTGCGGGAGCTGGTCCTGCCGACGCTCGTGGTGATCGGGTCACGGGACCCGCTGGTCAGCGAGCCGTGGATCGCCCGGCGGGCCATCGCGCTGCCCCACGTCACCGCCGCGGTCATCGACGGGGCGGCGCACGCCATCAACTTCTCGCACCCCGACCAGCTCGCGAACGTCGTGCGCTGCTTCCTCGAGGATCGCCCCATCACCGCGGACCCGACCGCGAAGGGCGGCGTTCGGGTCTTCCAGACCCCCGTCGAGCCCTGAGGGCCTCCCGCGCGTGGGCGGCGGTTCCGGCTCTCGGCCGGCGGGGAGGCGCCAGGGTCTGCCCGTGGTCCGGGACGATGTCGGGACCGGCCCGCCGCTGGTCCTGCTGCACGGCCTCGCGGGCTCCGCGCGCTGGTGGTCTCGCAACGTCCCGGCACTCTCGCGGTCGTTCCGCCTCGTGACCATCGACCTGCCCGGGTTCGGCGCGTCGCCACGCGGCCAGCGGCTGGACCTGGAGGGGATCGTGGAGCAGCTGGCCGGGACCCTGGACGGGCTCGGGATCGAGCGCGCGAGCCTCGTCGGCCACTCGATGGGCGGGCTCATCGCGGGCGGCATGGCCGCGGATCGCCCCGACCGGGTCGAGCGGCTGATCCTCGTCAACGCGGCCTTCCTGTCCCTCGCACCGGCGGGCGCAAGGTCGGTGACCGGCCCGGCCACGACCCTTCGCCGGACGGCGCCCAGCCTCCTGCCCGTGCTGGTCGCGGATGGCATCCGCTCGGGCCCGCTCCGGCTCACCGATGCCTCGTTGCAGTTGCTGCGGGCCGACTGGCGGACGAAGCTGCCGAAGATCGCCGCGCCCACGCTGGTGATCTGGGGCGAGCACGACCGGATCTGCCCGCTGGCGATCGGCGAGCAGATCGTCGCCGCCGTCGCGGGGGCGCGACTGGTGGTCGTGGAGGGCGCGGCGCACAACCCGATGTGGGAGCGCCCGGACGAGTTCAACCGCCTGGTGCTCGCCTTCCTGGGGGAGTAGCCGGGCCCGGGATCCGCCCGCGGGCCGCGCGCCTCAGCACGTCTTGCGGGCGGGCTTCGCCCCGGCACCGAGCCTTGACGCAAGTGGTACGGTTTCGTCACTCGGACGATGTAACCGGTTTCACGAGGTCGCAGTGAGCAGGAAGGCCGTGACCATCCGCGATGTCGCCAGGCGGGCTGGTGTCAGCGTCGCGACCGCCTCCCGGGCCCTCAACGGGAAGGACACCGTGAGCCCGGACACGCGGGACCGGATCCTGGGGGTGATGGAGGAGCTCGGCTTCACGCCGAGTCCCGCGGCCCGCCGGCTCAGCCTCGGGCGCACGCTCACGATCGGGGTCGTCGTCTCGTTCCTGACCCGACCCCAGGCCGCCGAGCGGCTCCGCGGCGTTGACGTCGTCCTCGCCGACAGCGAGTTCGACCTCGTGATCTACAACGTCGAGTCCGTCCAGAAGCGCGACCACTACCTGGCGACCCTCGCGCACTCGCAGCGCACGGACGGGCTCCTGGTCATGTCCCTGCCCCCACAGCCCGAGACCGCCGCGGCCCTGCGCACGGCCCCGGTGCCGGTCGTGTTCATCGACGTCCACAGCGAGGCGATCGCGGGGCTGCCGAGGGTCCTGGGCGACGACGTCGCCGGTGGGGCGCAGGCGGCCCGCCACCTCGTCGAGCTGGGTCACCGCGAGATCGCCTTCATCGGGGATGCCGCGGAGAACCCGTTCGGGTTCACCTCCAGCCGGGACCGCCAGCTGGGCGTGACCGGCGAGCTCGCGCGTGCCGGGATCGAGCTGCGGCCCGACTGGGTGGGCCTCGGGGCGCACGGCCGCTATGAGGCGCGCGACCTGGCCTACCGGATGCTCGCGCGCGAGGACCGGCCGACGGCGATCGTCGCCGCCAGCGACACGCAGGCCCTCGGCGTCGTGGCCGCCGCGCGCGAGCTGGGACTGCATGTGCCCGACGACCTCTCGGTCATCGGCTACGACGACATCGAAGCCGCCGACTACGTCGGCCTGACGACGGTTCGACAGCAGCTGTTCGAGTCGGGCCGGCTGGGGGCCGAGATCCTGCTCGCCGAGATCGACGGCCGGTCTGCCGAACCGCCCGTCGCGGAGCTGGCCCCCGAGCTCGTGGTCCGCAGCACCACGAGACCACCGAAGGAGGGCCGTTCATGACGCTGGGCGATCTGCGCCTGCGCGATCACGTCACGTACTGGAGGAGCATTCGATGAGCATCAACCGATGGCATTGGCGAACACCTGCGGCACCGCTCGCGCGATTCGCGGCGGTGGGCATCGTCGGCATCCTGGTCGCCGCGTGTGCGTCGCCCGGCGCTGTCGCCACCCCGACCACCGGCCCGACCGCCACCGCGGCCGCACCGTCCAGCAGCGCCGGCAGCGAATCGCCCTCCGCGAGCTCGGCCGCGGCCGCGCCCGACTGCGGGACCGCGCCGGTCACCCTGAGCGCCTACTTCGAGACCGGCTTCGACATCCCGTTCAAGCTGTCCGATGAGTTCACCAAGCAGTTCCCGAACGTGACCTGGGACATCAAGCAGGACCAGTTCACGAACCTCATGACGGCCACGCCGCGGCTGCTGTCGGGTGACAACCCGCCCGACCTCATCCGCCTGCCGTCGATGGTCTCGCTGGTCAAGGACGGGCTGCTCAAGAACCTGGACGACTACGCCACGGCGTTCGGCTGGGACAAGTGGTCCGCCGCACAGCTGGCCCAGAATCGCGTCGCCGCGGACGGCACCCGTGGGTCCGGCTCGCTGTACGCGATGGGCCTGAACTACAGCATGACCGGCGTCTTCTACAGCAAGAAGCTCGCCCAGCAGATCGGGATGACCCAGCCGCCGACGACGGTCGCGGAGTTCGAGGACCTGCTCAAGAAGGCGAAGGACGCCGGCCTGCAGCCGATCATGGCGTGGAACGCCACGGCCAGCGGCGGCGGCCTCGCCTTCCCGCTCCAGAACCTGATGGCAGCCTACGGTCCAACCGAGCCCATCAACGACTGGATCTTCCAGAAGCAGGGCGCGACCATCGACACGCCGACCAACCTGACCGCCGCCCAGCACCTGCAGCAGTGGGTCGAGGCCGGCTACTTCCCGAAGGACGTCAACGCGATCGAGTACACCGACGCCAATGCCCGGTTCGGCAAGGGCGAGGGCGTGTTCATGTTCAACGGCGACTGGCAGAACGCCACCTATGACAAGGATCAGCCCGAGGGCGTCGGCTTCTTCGTCTTCCCGCCCGCCGAATCCGGTGGCAAGGTGGCCGCGATGTCCGCGCCGCTGACCTACGGCATCGCCGCAAACGCCAAGAACGCTGACTGCGCCGCGTTCTTCTTCAACTGGGTGGCGACCAACGAGACGGCGCGCCAGATCAACGTCGCCATCGGCGGCTCGAACCCCGGTGGGCCGACCGATCTGCCGATCCCGCCGGCCGCGGCAGGCTCGGTGACGAACGAGACGCTCGCCGCCGGGAACACCGTCGCCAAGGACAATGGCGGGATGGACTTCATCGCGAACGCGACGGGCGCCATCTTCGCCCAGGGCTGGACGCCCGAGCTCCAGAAGCTCGTCGGGGGCAAGCAGGACGCCGCCGGCCTCCTGAAGGCGGTCCAGGCCGAGTACGAGAAGGAGCTCTCCCGGTGACCCAGGCCGCCGGTGGCGCCGACGGCGAGCGGGCGCTCAGCCCGCGCGCCGCCGCGACACACCGGCGGCGGGTCGGGCGGATCTCCCGCGTGCGGGGGATCCGCCGCCAGACGCTCGTCGGCTACCTGTTCGTCCTGCCCGCGCTGATCATGTACGGGCTGTTCGTGCTCCAGCCGCTCGGGCTCACCCTCCAGTACTCGCTCTACCGCTGGGACGGGGTCGGCCCGGCAACCTGGGTCGGCCTCGCCAACTACGTCACCGTCCTGAGCGAGCCACGCCTCCTCGAGACGCTGTTCAACGCGTTCCGGCTGGTGCTCTTCTTCAGCCTCGTGCCGGTGACGCTCGGACTCGTGACCGCGGCCGTGATCCACCGGGTCGCGACCGGCCGGCTGGGGACCGTGTCCCGGACGATCCTGTTCCTGCCCCAGGTGATCCCGCTGGTTGCGGCGGGGATCATCTGGGGTCGGTTGCTCTCGCTGTCGGGACTCGTGAACCAGACGCTGACGGCCATCGGCCTCGGCGACATCACGCGAGCGTGGCTCGGCGACTTCGACACGGCCCTTCCGGCAGTGGGCATCATCGGGATCTGGGTCCTGCTCGGCTTCTGCACCGTGCTGCTGCTGACCGGCATGGCCAAGCTGGATGCCGCGTTGTTCGAGTCCGCGCGGCTGGACGGCGCCAACTGGTTCCAGGAGTTCCGGGCGATCACCGTCCCGGGCGTCCGCAACGAGCTCGGCGTGTGCGCCACGGTGACGATCATCGCCGCGCTCGCAGCCTTCGACGTCGTCTACGTCTCCACGGGGGGCGGCCCGGGCGGCGCCACGTCCGTGCCGGGCATCCAGATCTACATCCTCGCGTTCCTCGAGCGCCAGGTGGGCCTCGCGTCGGCGCTCGCGGTCGTGCTCATGCTCCTCGTGCTGATCGTCATCCTCCCGATCCAGCGCCTGACCCGGGACGACGCCCGATGAGGATCGCGCGCACCGAGCTGTATGCCGGGAGGACGTTGCTGCTGGTGCTGATGGCGGCCACCATCCTGCCGTTCATCAGCATCTTCACGACCGCGCTCCACCCGTCGGGGTCCGTGCCCGTGGGCATCTCGTGGCCCGCGGATCCGCAGTGGGGCAACTTCATCGACGCGTTCAACGTCGCGAACATGAGCGCGCTGCTGTACTCGAGCGTGTTCATCGTCATCGGGGTGGTCCCGGTATCCCTCGTCCTGTCGACGATGGCCGGCTTCTCGATCGGGCTGCTGCGGGTGCCGGGCGCAAACTGGCTCCTGCTGCTGTTCGTGTTCGGCCTGACGCTGCCGTTCGAGGGCATCATCACGCCGCTCTACTTCCTGGCCCGCGAGATGGGGATCCTCAACACGCGGTTCGCGATCGTGCTGCCCCTGATCGCCCTGTACATGCCATTCGGGGTGTTCTGGATGCGCGCGCACTTCGTGAGCATGCCCAGCGAGATCTCCGAGGCGGCCCGCCTCGACGGCGCGGGGACGTGGGACCTCTTCTGGCGCGTGCACGTCCCGCTCGCCCGCGCGCCCATCGCGTCGCTGGGGATCCTGATGGCGGTGTGGGCATGGAACCAGTTCCTGCTCGCCCTGGTCCTCGTGGAGGACCCGAACCAGCGGACGATGGCGGGTGCGCTCGGCGCGTTCCAGGGCCACTACGCGACGAACATCCCGCTGCTGTGCGCGGGCACCATCCTCATCCTCGTGCCGACGCTCGTCGTGTTCATCGTGTTCCAGCGCCAGATCACGTCGGCGCTGCTCCAGGGATCCGTGAAGGGATGACGCTCCCGAGCGTTCGCCCGCCCCAGCCGTCCGAGCCCACGATCCACGGCCTGGTCGAGGACGGGTACGGCCCGGTCCACGACGTCTTCGTGGAGAACTTCCGATCGCGGGGGGACGTCGGCGCGGCGTGCACGGTCTACGTCCGCGGTCGCCCGGTCGTCGACCTGTGGGGCGGCATCGCCGATCGACGGTCCGGCCGGCCCTGGGACAAGGACACCGCGGCCGTGATCTTCTCGTGCTCCAAGGGCCTGCTGGCCATCTGCGTCTACCTGCTCGTCGAGCGCGGGCTGCTGGAGCTCGACCGGCCGATCGCGACCTGGTGGCCGGGCTTCGCGGTGAACGGCAAGGAAGCCATCACGCTCCGCGACGCGCTGAGCCACCGCGCGGGGCTGGCCGCGCTCGATGCACGCCTGTCGAAGGCTGACGTGCTCGCCTGGACGCCGGTCGTGCAGGCCATCGAGGCCCAACGGCCCCGGCAGCAGGCGGGCGCCCGGCACTTCTACCACGCGATGACCTACGGCTGGATCGTGGGCGAGGTCATCCGCTCGGTGACGGGTGTCACGCCCGGGGTCTTCCTGCACGACGCGCTGGTGGCGCCGCTCGGGTTGCGGGCCTGGATCGGCCTGCCGGCCGACGCGCGGTCGAGCGTGGCGTGGATGGAGCCCCCGCTGCCCGACGAGGACTCGCCGCTGGCGCGCGAGGCGGCGAGGGTGGCGACCGCATCACCGGAGATCGAGCGCAGCCTGACGATGGACGGCGCGTTCGCGTTCCCCGAGCTCGACGGCGTCGTGACCTTCAACGACCCCGAGATCCAGGCCGCGGAGATCCCGGCCGCCAACGGGATCGCCACGGCGCGCTCGCTTGCCCGCCTCTACGCCGGGTGCGTGTCGGCCATCGGCGGCCCGCCGCTGCTCAGTCGCGAGTCCCTCGCCGACGCGCTGGTCGTGCGCGCGGCCGGCCCGCAGCGCTCGGGAATGCCGGATGATGGCGCACGTTGGGGCACCGGCTTCCAGCTGGCCTCTCCTCCGACGCAGCCGATGCTCGGGCCCGGGAGCTTCGGCCATGCGGGCGCGGGCGGGCAGCTCGCCTTCGGCGACGTCGAGCACGAGGTCGGCTTCGCCTATCTCGGCAACCAGATGGGCGGCTTCGGTGACGCGCGTGCCAGCGAGCTGACGGCCGCGCTCCGTCGCGTTCTGCGCGTCTAGGGCAGGAAGGAGCCTTCGCGACATGTCAGCCCGCGGCGTCTCGCCGCGACCCCAGCTGCTCACGTACCCCGACTCACTCGGCGGCGACCTGCGGGCACTCGGCGACCTGCTCGACGGGCCGCTCGACGGCCTGTTCCACGGCGTCCACGTCCTCCCGCCCTTCCCCTCCTCGGGTGATCGCGGGTTCGCGCCGCTGACCCACTTCGAGATCGATCCGCGGGTGGGCACCTGGGAGGATCTCGAACGCCTCGCGGTGCGACACGACGTGCTGCTCGACCTGATGATCAACCACCTCTCCCGCCGCAGCCCCGAGTTCCGTGACTTCGAGCGCAGGGGCCGCGGGTCGCCCTCCGCGGACCTGTTCATCACGCTCGACAAGGTCTGGCCGGACGGTGATCCGCCGGCGGCCGACGTGGCGCGCATCTTCCTGCGCAAGCCCAACGCGCCGTTCTCGAGCGTGCACATCGAGGCGACCGGCGAGACGGAACGCGTGTGGACATCGTTCGGCACGGAGGACTGGTCGGAGCAGATCGACCTGGACGTCATGTCGCCGACCACGCGTGCGCTGATCCGCCGCTGGCTCGCCGCCTTCGCGGAGCACGGAGTCCGGATCGTCCGCCTGGACGCCGTCGGCTACGTGATCAAGCAGCCGGGGACGTCCTGCTTCATGGTCGAGCCCGCCATCTACGACTTCCTGGGCTGGGTCACCGGCGTCGCCGCGGAGCACGGGCTCGTCGTGCTGCCGGAGGTCCACGACCGCTACCCGACCCACCAGCGCCTGGCGGAGCACGGCTTCTGGACCTACGACTTCGTGCTGCCGGGGCTGGTCCTCCATGCCCTCGAGACGGGGGAGGCTCGCCGGCTGGCCGCCCATCTCGCCGCGTCGCCGGCGCGCCAGTTCACGACCCTCGACTGCCACGACGGCATCCCGGTCTGGCCGGACCTGGACGGCATCCTGGAGCCACGGGAGATGCGCCACCTCGCCGAGCTCGTGGAGAGACGCGGCGGCAACGTCAACCGGATCCTGTCGGACGCGCACGCCGACGAGGTGGACGTGCACCAGCTCAACTGCACGTACCGGTCGGCGCTGGGCGACGACGACGAGCGGTACCTCGCCGCCCGGGCGATCCAGCTGTTCGCCAGGGGCGTGCCGCAGGTCTACTACGTGGGGCTGCTCGCGGGCCTGAACGACCTGGCGTCGGTGGAACGGTCCGGCGAGGGACGGGCCGTCAACCGGCACGACTACACGCGTGACGAGATCGACGAGGCGCTCGACACCTCGGTCGTCCGGCGACTCCTCGACCTGGTCCGCCTGCGCAACACGCACCCGGCCTTCGACGGGACGCTGCAGGTGGACGCGGGTCCCGGCGGCGCGCTGCGCCTCACCTGGGAGCACGAGGGGGCGTCGTGCGCGCTCGCGGTGGATCTCGTCCGTGGAACCTTCTCGATCTCGGACCGACTGCCCGTGGGCGGGAGCGCCGACGGCGCGTGAGGGCGCGTGCGGGGCGCCACCGCCGATCGCCCGGCGTCGCCGGGACCCGGACCTTCACGCGAGGCTGCGGTCCGGATAAGGAATCGCAAGGCGGCGCCGACTATCACCAAACCCTCTGGAACGTCCGCGAGCGTGGATACGAGAGAGCCCGTGCTCATTCGTGCCGACGGGTGTCGGCGCACCGGGCGAGAGGACATCCCACGCCATGCAGGACCCCCATAACGCGCCGTCGAGCGCGCCGCAGCCGCCGGCCGCGCCGGCCACCACGCCCGCCCAGCCAGATTCGCTGACCGAGCCGTTCGTCCCGTCCTTCGCCCCGCCGGTCGCGCCGTCGCCGCCGACGTGGAGCCAGCCGACGTACGGTGCGCCGCAGCCCCCCGTCGCCGCCTCGCGGCCCGTGTTCGGTGCGCCGCAGTCCACCTTCGCGCCGCCCGAGCCCGTGGCCCCGGCGCCGAAGGCCCGGGCGGCGCGCCGCCCGGCCGGGACCGGCATGGTCGTCGCGGCCATCCTCGCCACCGCGGTCATCGCGTCGGGTGGCACCGCCGTCGCCCTCACGGCAGCCGGCGTCGGCCACACCGCCGCGACGCAGCCGCCCTTCACGCCGACGGCCGCCGGCTCCGGCGTCCAGCCTTCCCAGGCCCCGGGCGCGAACGGAGCGCAGCCCCCGGCCGCCAACGTCCAGGCGACGCCGCCGGCCACGACCGGCACCAACGGCCAGGTTCCCGCACCGACCGTCGCCCCGCTCGCACCGGGTGCGCAGGCGAACGTCGTCGACATCGTCAAGGCGGTCAGCCCGGCGGTCGTCACCATCGTCGCCGACGGCGTCACGGAGACCGACCCCGCCACCGGCATGTCGGGCACCGGCACGGCCACCGGCTCGGGCGTCATCTTCGACGCGAACGGCCTCATCCTGACCAACCATCACGTCGTCGCCGGCAACCCGTCCAAGCTGACGGTCAACCTCAAGGACGGCCGCTCGTTCGATGCCACGGTCTACGGCGTGGACACGCTCACCGACCTCGCGATCGTGAAGGTCGACGCGACCGGCCTGCCCACCGCACCGATCGGCGACTCGTCCACGATCCAGGTCGGCCAGCAGGCGATCGCGATCGGCAGCCCCCTTGGCCAGTTCACCGACTCCGTCACGAGCGGGATCATCTCGGCCGTCGGCCGGAGCATCCCTGTCGACCAGACCACCGTCCTGTCCAACCTCATCCAGACCGACACCGCGATCAATCCCGGGAACAGCGGCGGCCCGCTGCTCGACCCCACGGGCTCGGTCATCGGGATCAACACCGCGGTCGCCGGCAACAGCCAGGGCATCGGCTTCGCGATCCCGATCAACATCGCCCGTCCGCTGCTCGCCCAGGCGTCCGCCGGGCAGGCCCTGGCCCGCCCGTGGCTGGGCATCCGGTTCCTGACCATCGACCCGACGGTCAAGTCCGAGGCCGGCCTGGCGACGGACAACGGCGCCTGGATCCCCACCGCCCAGGCGCTCGCCGGCCAGGGCTCCGGCGGCACCGGCTCGGGCGTGGGCCCGGTCGATCCGAACGACCCGAATGCCGTCCCCGCGTTCCCGGACCCCAACGCGCTCGGCCAGGGCGGAGCGGCGACCGGCGCCGAAGACTCGGTCGTCGCCGGCGGTCCTGCGGCGCTGGCCGGCCTGCAGGCCGGCGACATCATCACGGCGGTGAACGGCACGGCGCTTGACGCCTCACATCCGCTCGACCTCGTGATGAGCCAGCACTCGCCCGGCGACACCGTCACGCTCGACGTCCTCCGGGACGGCCAGACCGTCCAGGTCCAGGTCACGCTGGGAACGCGACCCGCAATCTCGTAACCGCGCGCCTGCCAGCAACGAGGGCCGGATTTCCCCGGCCCTCGTTCGATTCCGGCCGGACGTGCGCGTATGCTCGGCCATCACCAGCAGACGCGAGGAACGGGCGGACGATGCCGACCGACGGTGGAGACGGGACTGACAGCGGACGGGCCCTCGATGGCGTCGTGCGCGACGCGCTGGCGGGGCTGACCGGCGCGGCGCCCGGTGACCTCGATGCCGTCGATGCGCGCTCGCTCGGGATGGGCATCCGGCTCGGACTCGAGCGGCCCGACCGGGCGCGCGAGGTGCTCGGGGCGCTTGACGACGCGGCTCGGGGCGCCAGGGACGCGCCGGCCGGAGTGGCGGACGCCTCGGATGGCCTCGATGGCGCCGCGACCCCCTCGATCCCCGTCGCCTCCTCGCTGCTCGCGAGGGCGGCGGCCATCCGGCCGTCCGACTGGGAGACCGTGGGGCCGGACGTGGTGTTCGGGTGGGTGGCCCGGCTCACGGCGGCGCAGATCCTGCATCTCGGCCGGGTCGTGGGCGACATGCTCGCGGCCGGTGCCTCGACGAACGTCGAGCTCGGCTTCGGCTTCGTCTGGACGGACGGCGTCCGGATCCCCCGACCCGAGCTCGACGTGATGCTGCAGGAGTTCACGGAGCTGGAGATCACCGTCGGCGGCATCCTGGACGGGAACGACTACCGCACGGCCGCCCAGCCAACCCGGGGCGGCCTGGCGTCGTGGTTCGGAGACTGGATCCCGCGGGCGCGGCCCGGCGAATCGCAGGCCGCCGCCGCCGTGGAGCGCAAGGGGGTGCCGGCTCGGCGCGGGCTCGTCGCGCTGTGGAACGTGTGGATCGCGATGCGCTACCGCCGGCTCATCCCGCCGCCGACGTTCGAGCTGCTCGTGCAGCCATGGGTGACCGCCATCGGGCCGCTCCCGGACCCGACATGAGGCCGCGGGGGCTGCCTCGCACCGGTGGAGCGACCGCGTGCTGATCGTGCTGCCGCCATCGGAATCGAAGCGCCGGCCACCGGACGACGGGGTGCCCGTCGTCCTCGACGAGCTCTCGTTCCCGTGCCTCGCCGCCACCCGGGTCCGGCTCCTCGACGCGCTCGTCGCGACGGCCGCGGCCCCGGACGCGTTCCGCCGGCTGCACGTCCGGCCGTCCATGGCCGACGAGGTGGCCCGCGACACCAGGATCCTCGAGCTGCCCACCCGGCCGGCGCTCGAGACGTACAGCGGCCCGCTCCATCTCGGCCTCGATGCGGCGACGCTGACGCCCGGGGCGGCGGCGCGGGCGAGGGACGGGCTCGTCGTGACCTCGGCGCTGTGGGGCGTCCTGCGCCCGGCGGACCGGATCCCGCCGTACCGGCTCCACCTCGGCTCGCACCTCGTGGGCGTCGGCCGCCTCGACCACGTGTGGCGGGCGCTCGTCCCGGGGGTGCTCGCGGAGGCGGCCGGGCCCGACGGCGTCGTGTTCGACCTTCGCTCGTCACCGTTCCAGGGCATCGGCGTGCCCGCTGGGCTCGGCGAGCGCACGGTGACGGTCCGCGTCCCGCAGGCGGGGTTCGGTGGAGCGCGGATCGGCGACGTGATCGCCAAGCGCGTGCGAGGCCAGGCGGCACGACACGTGCTGGAGTCGGGCGAGCGCATCGACCACCCCGGCGCGCTCGCCGGCGTGCTCGGCGAGCGCTGGCCGGTGGACCTGACGCCGCCGGGGCGCTCGGGCGGCACGTGGACGCTGGTGCTGTTCGCGACCGCGTGACGCGGCGGCGAAACCGGACGGCGCCGCAGGGCGGATACCCATGTGGGAGTGAGACGGGGGCTGGAAGGACGAGACGATGAAGCTGTTCATGGACACGGCGGCGATCGAGGACATCCGCACGGCGGCGCGCTGGGGCGTGCTCGACGGGGTCACGACCAACCCCACCCTGTTCGCGAAGGTCGGCGGCAGCTACGACGACGTCCTGCGCGAGATCTGCGGGCTCACGCCGGGCCCGGTG
>JAICUV010000150.1 GCA_025935655.1 Chloroflexota bacterium
AACACCAGGATGAGCCCCGCCACGCCGACCAGGAACATCGGGATCGAGGCGACGCGGAGCCAGCGGTAGTCGATCCGCATCATGGCGACCATCGCGACCATCCCGAGGGCGGCCCACAGGATCTGCGGCCCCACGATCGCGAACGTGTCGTCCCGCTGGAGGAACGACTTGATGGCCGAGCTCGAATAGACCATCAGGATGCCGATGGCGGCGAGGGCGACGATCGAGACGAGGATCCCGTACTCGGGCTCGTGACGCTCGCGCTGGAGGGTGTTCTTCGGCCGCTCGCGGGTGGGGGCGCGGAGCGCGGTCAGCGGCGTCGTGGCCATCAGCCTTCCTCCTGCGCGAGCCGGGCGACCGCGGCGACGAACGCGCGGCCGCGGGCGGCGTAGTCCTCGAACATGTCGAACGACGCGGCCGCGGGACTGAGGACGACGGTCGCGACGGTCCCCGCGGGTCGGTCGAGCAGCGACTCGCGGGCGAGGCCCGCCGCGGTGGCCACGGCCTCGTCCATCGTCGCCGCCCGTGCGGTGCGCGTGAGGCCGGCCTCGCGGAACAGGGTCTCGAGCGCGGGGCCGCTCTCGCCGATGAGGACGGCGGCGTGCGCCGTCGAGCCCACGACGCGGGCCAGCTCGCCGAGGTCGACGCCCTTGTCCCGCCCGCCGGCGATCAGCACGACCGGGGCGGGGAACGCGCGCAGCGCCGCGATGACCGCGTCCGGCTGCGTCCCCTGCGAGTCGTTCACGAACCGGACGTCGCCGATCAGCCCCACGGACTGGAGCCGGTGCTCCACGCCGGTGAACGAGGCGGTCTGGCGCCGGATGGCATCCGGCGCGACCCCGAACAGCAGCCCGACCGCGATCGCGGCCAGCGCGTTGGAGACGTTGTGGGCGCCGGGGATCGCGAGCTCGGCGACCGGCATGATCCCCCCGCCCGGTCCGGCCGCCGCGATCCCGCCGCCGGCGATCGGCAGACGCTCCACCGCGGCGGACACGATCCAGCCGTCCACGACCCCGAGGCCCCCCGGCACCGGGTTGTCGGTCCGGTAGAGGACGAGCGGGGCCGTCCCGAGGCCCGCGTACCCGCCGACGACCGGGTCCTCGAGGTTGAGGACGAGGGCGCCGTCCGGGTCCACGAGCTCCGCGAGGCGGCGCTTGACCCGGCGGTACGCCTCGACGCTGCCGTGCCGGTCGAGATGGTCCGAGGTCACGTTCGTGTACACGGCGACGGTCGTCCCGCGCGACAGCGCGGGCAGCTGGAGCTCGGACAGCTCCACGACGACGCGGTGCTCCGGGGTGAGCTCCGGCAGGCGCTCCACGAGCGGCGTCCCGATGTTCCCGCCCAGGACCGCCGGGTGGAGCGGGTCCGCGGACAGGATCGCGTGGGCGAGGGACGACGTGGTCGTCTTGCCCTTGGTCCCCGTCACGCCGATCGTCGGCGCGGGGCACAGGCGGAGGAACAGGTCCGACTCGCTCACCAGGGCGGGCGCGTCGGGGTCACCCGCGGCCCGGGCCGCGACGAGCGCCTGGAGCTGCGCCCGCAGGCGGGGCTCCGTCGTCGGGTAGTCGGGCGTGATCGAGGGCGACGTCGTGACGAGGGCCGCGTCGGCCCAGGTCCCGGCCGGGTCCACGTCGGGCCCGAGGCGCAGTTGGACCTGCCTGCCGTCCAGCTGTGCGATCGCGGCCTCGAGCGCCCCGGCCTCGCGTCCGTCGTAGACCGTGACCCGTGCGCCGGCGTCGTGGAGGAACCGTGCCAGCGCCACCCCGCTCCGGGCCAGCCCGAGGACGGTGACGGGCCGCCCCGAGAGCGCCCCCCTCCCCACGTCCCCGATCGTGAGGGCGTCGATATCGATCGGCCGCGTCGTCATGGTGCTCACCGCAGCCGGTCGATCGAGGCGAGGAACAGGGTCACGCCGAGGAGCCCCGAGAGGATGCCCACGATCCAGAACCGGAGCGTGATCTTCTCCTCGTCCCAGCCGCCCAGCTCGAAGTGGTGGTGGAGGGGCGCCATCCGGAACACGCGCTTGCCGTGCGAGAGCTTGAAGTACCCGATCTGGATGATGTCCGACAGCGTCTCCAGCACGAACACCAGCCCGATGATGGGCAGCACGAGGATCTGGCCCGTGATGAGCGCGATGACCGCGAGCGTCGCGCCGAAGCTCAGGCTCCCCGAGTCGCCCATGTACACCTGCGCCGGATGGACGTTGAACCACAGGTAGCCCAGCAGCGCGCCGATGACCAGCGCGGAGAAGAACGCGATGTTCGGCTGGGCGGGCACGTTGAGCAGCGCGATGATCATGAACGAGACGAACGCGAAGGCGAGCGTGCCGCCCGACAGCCCGTCGAGCCCGTCGGTGATGTTGACGGCGTTGGACGAGGCGACGATCGCGAACGCGGCGAACGGCACGTAGATCCAGGGATCGACGAACACGTCGCCCACGAACGGGACGCGGATGCCGCTGATCGCATACGTGCTCTGGATCTGCCACGCGACGAACACGGCGACCACCGTCTGCCACAGGAGCTTCTGGCGGGCCGTGATCCCCTCGCCCGTGCGGGCGTTGAGGTAGTCGTCCACCGCGCCGAGGATGCCCACCAGCGCGAGCGTCGCGACCGGGGCGATGACGCCGCCCTCGACGGGCCAGCGAAGGGCGAGGAAGACGCCGAGGACCACCGCGATGAGCAGGAGTCCCCCCATCGTGGGCGTGCCCCACTTGACCATGTGGCCCTGGGGGCCATCCTCGCGGATCCGCTTCGCGAAGCCGAGGTGTCGCGCCAGCCGGATGTACGGCGGCATGAGGATCACGACGAGCGCGAACGCGAGCAGCAGGCCCTGGATCAGCTCGAGGGTCATCCTCGCGGTCCCCCGGCGGCGTCCTGCCCGCCCAGCGCCGCGACGAGGCCGTCGACGACGCGCTCGAGCTCGATGCCACGCGAGGCCTTGACCAGCACGACGTCGCCGGGCACGAGCGTGCTGCGGAGCGCTGCGACGGCACCATCGGCGTCGCGCACGACCTGGATGGCGGCGTCCGGGAGGCCCGCGGCGCGAGCCCCCTCGGCGAGCCCTGCGGCCGGCGCCCCGGCCGCGCCGTCGACCACCACCAGCCGGTCGAGGGTCAGACCGGCGGCCTCCCCCGCCTCGCGGTGACCGGCGTCGTGGGCGTCGCCGAGCTCGCGCATCTCGCCCAGGACCGCGATGTGGCGGCCCGGGATCCCGGCGAGCAGCTCGAGCGCCGCCTTCACCGATCCCGGCGACGCGTTGTAGGCGTCGTCCACGATCACGATCCCCGCAACCCGGATCACGACCGAGCGATGCGGCGCGGTCGACCCGGCGGCGAGCCCGGGGATGATCTCCTCGAGCGTCATGCACGCCGCGAGGCCCGCCGCGGTCGCGGCGAGCGCGTTGTGGACGGCCAGCCGCCCGAGCGCCGGGATCTGCACGTCCCGCTCCCCCGCCGGGGTCACGAGCCGGAACGCCATGCCGTCCAGGCCGAGCGACCGGACGTCCGTCGCCCGGACGTCGGCACGATCCGCGAAGCCGTAGGTCTGCACGCGCGCGGCGGTGCGCGAGGCCATGCGGCTCACGCGCTCGTCGTCCGCGTTGAGGATGGCGACGCCGCCGTCCGCGGCCCCGGGGAGCGCCTCGACGAGCTCGGCCTTCGCGTCCTCGATCGCTTCGATCGTCCCGATCCGCGAGAGGTGGACGGGCTGGACCGCGGTCACGATCCCGATCCGCGGCAGGCCGATCGCCGCGAGGTCGCGGATCTCGCCGCCCGTGTACATGCCCATCTCGAGGATCGCCGCCTCGTGCTCCGGCCCCAGCCGGAGCACGGTCAGCGGCATCCCGACCTCGTTGTTCTGGTTGCCCTCGGTGCGGAGCGTCGTGAACCGCCGCTCGAACACGCCCGCCACCGCCTCCTTCGTGGAGGTCTTGGCGATGCTCCCCGTGATCCCGACCACGAGGGGCGAGAACCGTCGCCGCCAGGCGGCCGCCACGGCGTGCAGGCCACGGAGCGCATCCGGGACGAGGATGACCGTGACGTCGCCGAGTGCCTCGAGCGCGGGCTCGTCGGCAGCGGGCGTGCGGGCGACGAGGAAGGCCGCGGCGCCCGCCGCGGCCGCCTCCGCCAGGAAGCGGTGACCGTCGGTGCGCTCACCCTCGAGCGCCACGAACAGCGATCCGGGGACGACCAGCCGGGAGTCCACGGCCGCGTACCGGACCGGGCGGTCGCTGTGGCGCAGGAGCGTCCCGCCGGTCGCCTCGACGAGGTCCTCCGCGGTGAGGGTCGGGAGCACGGCGCCGACGCTCCGGTGGCGCGCGGGCGAGTCGGGGAACGACGATCGTCCGTGATCCGTCACGGCGTCGAGTGTCGCACAGGCCGCCGTCACGGGTAGGCCGTCGTGGTCACCGGCGTCGTCCGGTCGTCGGGCACGAGGTCGGGCGTGTTGATCGCGTTGTGCGCGATCCGCCGGAACAGCTCGAACGACATGACCGGCATCTCGAGCTGGCCCACGCGGATGACCGTCGGCGTCCCCTCCTCGATCCGGACCGCGACCACGAGGTCCGGCTTGCCCTTCTCGCGGCCGATGTAGCCGATGAACGAGTAGTTGAACTTGTTGACCTTCCAGGCGTGCTTGTCGGCGTCCCAGATCTGGGCCGTGCCCGTCTTCCCGCCGACGTCGAAGCCCGGGATGATCGTGCGGCCGCGGTAGAAGTCGACCGTGGTGATCACGTTGCGCATGAGCTTGATCAGGGTGTCGGACAGCTTGTGCGACATCACCCGGCCTCTGGACACCGGCTCCACCGTCGTCTGGCCCACCTGCTTCACGACGTGCGGCTGGACGAGCGTCCCGCCGTTCACCATCGCGGAGTACGACTGCGCGAGCTGGATGGGGGTGACGGCGACGCCCTGCCCGAAGGCGCCGTTGGCGAGGTCGATCTGGCGCCACGCCGTCCTGGCCGGGTCGCGCAGGATGCCCGGGATCTCGTTGGCGACGTCGATGCCGGTCTTCGATCCGAACCCGAGCCGCGTCCAGGTCGCGTACAGCTTCCTGGCCGCCTCGTCGGTCGTCTTGCCCAGCCGCAGCGCGACCTTGGCCGCGACGACGTTGCGGGAGTACGCGATGGCGTCCTTGAACTTCATCACGCCCATGCCCTGGCGGTTCGCGTTGTCGATCTTCGTTCGCCCGCCGTCGAGCCGGAGCGTCCCCTGGTCCTTGATCCGGGTGTTCATCGTGACGGTGCCGTCGCCCAGGGCCGCGGTCGCGGTCAGCATCTTGAACACCGAGCCCGGCTCGTAGACCGTCGACACGAGCGGATCGACGAAGCGGCCGGGGTCCGTGGCCGCGATCTCCTGGTAGTGGTTCGCGTCGTACGAGGGGTAGCTCGCGTAGGCGTAGACCTCGCCGGTGTAGGGGTCCATCACGACCGCGGACACGCGCTTCGCGCGGTCGGCGATCCACGCGGCCAGGAGCTCCTGCTCCACCGCGACCTGGAGGCCCGCGTCGATCGTGAGCAGCACGTCCTCGCCGGGCGTGCCGGGCTGGAGGACCGTGGACGAGTCCGGGACGACGTTGCCGGAGGCATCCTTCTGGGCGGCGAGGAGCCGCGGCGTGCCGGCGAGCTGGTCCTGGTAGAACTGCTCGACCCCGTACTGGCCGGTCCCCCCGCGGTTGACGAAGCCGAGGAGGTGGGCCGCGAGGGTCGTCTCCGGGCCGCCGCCGCTCTGCGGATAGAGGCGCTCCTGCTCGGGCTCCAGGATGAGCCCGGAGAGCAGCGGGTCGGTGCCCGACGACATGTCCCGGATCCGGTCCGACATCTTCGCGTCCAGCCCGCGCGCGAGGACGACGTACTCCCGGTCCGAGGTCATCCGCATCGCGAGGTTGACGGCCGGCTCGCCCTGGAGGCCCAGCAGCGTGACGAGCTGCATGGCGACCTCGGCGCGCCGCTCGGGCGTGAGCAGCTTCGGGTTGGCTGCCAGCCGGTCGCGCTGGACCGAGGTCGCGAGGAGGACGGTCCCCGAGCGGTCGTAGATCGAGCCGCGCTTCGCGGGCACCGAGTACGTCATCGACGACTGCTTGACCGCCATCGCGGCCAGGTCGTCCCGACGGATCACCTGCCAGTACGCGAGGCGCACGCCGAGTGCGCCCGCCACGACGACGAACGCGATGAGCAGGAGGATGGCGCGGGCGCGGGAATCGGTCCGGCCGAGCATCAGGTGATCCGGGTCTCTAGCGGGCGGGGATGACGTCGGGCGCGGGCAGCGGCCCGAGACCGGCCTGGATCGCGAGCTTGCGGATCGCCGGGGCCTCGCCCAGCCGGTTGAGCTCGTTGCGAAGGTCGTTGGCGCGGGCCTCGAGGCGCTCGTGCTGGGTCGTGAGGCGGTCTGCCTCGTACCCCGACGCGCTCACCCGGATGTCCTGCGACAGCGAGAAGAACGCGCCGGCGAAGGCGACCACGATCGCGGCGAGCACGACCGACATCCGCGACGGGCCACGCCGCGCGCGGACGGCCGCGCGGGTGCGGCGTCGCGGGAGGGTCGCCGCGACGGCCGCTGCGCCGAGGTCGACCCGTGGCCGGCGCGGCAGGACGACGGTGCGCTGGCGCGCACCCTGGTAGACCGCCATCCCTACTCGCCGATCGCGTAGTGCAGGCGGGGCGTGCGCGGATCGAGGAACGAGAAGCGGTCGGCGATGCCGTCGTCGGCGGCGTCGTCCATGCCCAGGTCCGCGGACTCGGGCAGGTAGTCGCGCTGCCGGCGCTCGTGCAGCTCGTGCTGGCGGCGGCCGTAGGTCTTGCGGCGGTTGCTCTGGTGACGCTTGCTCACGGGGCTCCTCCTGCCGTGGGCGGGCCGGCTCGTGCCGGTGTCGACGGATCGCTCGGGGGTCGGCGCGTCGGCGGTCTGGCGGGTGTCCTCCTCCTCGTGCTGGGTCAGGCGGCGAGCCGCTCGGCGGCCCTGAGCCGCGCGCTCCGCGCGCGGGGGTTGGCATCGATCTCGGCGTCGGTGGGCGTCAGCGACGGTCGGGTCACCAGGCGCAGGCGGGGCTCGTGGCCGCACACGCAGACCGGCGCCTCGGGCGGGCAGACGCAGCCGCGCCGCTCCGCGTTGAGGAAGCGCTTGACGATCCGGTCCTCCAGCGAGTGGTAGGACAGGACGACGAGCCGGCCGCCGGGCCGCAGGAGCTCCATCGCGGCCGCCAGGCCGTCCTCGAGCGCGTCGAGCTCCTCGTTGACCGCGATCCGCAGCGCCTGGAACACGCGGGTGGCGGGGTGGGTGCGACGCCGGACGCGGGGGTTCGGGGGCGACAGCCGCTCGATGAGCGACGCGAGGTCCTCGGCGGACTCGATCGGAGCGGTCGTCCGGGCGGCGACGATCGCCTTCGCGTACTTCCACGCGGACGGCTCCTCGCCGTACTTGCGGAACAGGGCGGCGAGCTCGTCGGCGGACAGGGTCGCGAGCAGCTCCGCCGCCGGGACGCCGCGAGTGGCGTCGAAGCGCATGTCCAGGGGACCGCCGGTCCGGAAGCCGAAGCCACGCTCGCGATCGGCCAGCTGGAACGACGACAGGCCCAGGTCGAACAGCATCCCGTCCACGGCGCCGAAGCCCGCCGCCGGGGCGACCGTGGACAGCTCCCGGAAGTTCGACCGGCGCAGCACCAGCCGGTCGCCGAACCGCTCGAGGCGCCGGCCGACCCGCTCGATGGCGGCCTGGTCGGCGTCCAGCCCGAGGACGCGGCCATCGGGGCTGGCGGCCTCCAGGATCCGCTCGGTGTGCCCACCGCCGCCGACCGTGGCGTCGATGTGGAGGCTGCCGGGGCGCGGGGACAGGGTCCCGAGGACCTCGTCCGGCATCACCGGCAGATGCCCTTCCTCCATCTCTCCTCCATCGGTCGGTTGCGGATCCCGAGCGGACCCTGGAAGCGCGTGTGGTGCGACGTCAGATCCCCAGGCCGGCGACGGCGTCCGTGAACGCGTCGCCCTCCAGCGCCCGGCTGTAGTCCTCCCACCGGGCGGGCGCCCAGATCTCCGCGTGGTCCCGAGCGCCGAGGACCAGGGCCTCGTTCTCGAGCCTGGCAAAGGTCCGCAGGTTGGCCGGGACGAGGACGCGACCCTGGCGGTCGAGCTCCGTCTCGAAGGCACCGGCGAACAGCTGCCGCTGGAGCAGGCGGGCGTTGGGGTCGGTCATGGGCAGGCTGCCGACCTTGGTCGAGAGCTCGTCCCAGGCCGCCATCGGGAAGATCGCGAGGCAGGTGTCCAACCACCGCGCCACGACCACGCTCCCGGCGAGCTGCGCGCGGAACCGCGACGGGACGGCGAGGCGCCCCTTGTCGTCGACCGCGTGCCGGTACTCGCCGGTGAACACCGATCCGCTGCTCCTGACGTCGGGTAGCGCCGGGTGGATTGAGCTCCGAGGGGCGTCAGCGTTGCCGGCTGTTGCCCCACTTTCCACCACTTCGCGCCACTTCTGGGCATTCTAGCGCGCGGATTCCCCCCGTCAATGGCCTTTC
>JAICUV010000117.1 GCA_025935655.1 Chloroflexota bacterium
ACTCCCATGAGACCGGGCGCGGCGTTGCTCCGCATCCCGCCGCTACCCGCCCAGCGGGTCGCAGGCGGCGCAGGCGGCCCAGGCGGTGCCGGCGTGCGACGGGACCAGGGAGGACCGGGGAACCGGACGACGACCCGCGTCGTCTCCCGTTCGCGATCGGATGGTGGGTCCCGCCGGTCGCCCCGGGCCACGAACCCAGCTACGGACGTGCATCCAATGGCCGCCTCCATCCCGAACCGGTCCTCCCTCCTCCTCGTCGCCGCCGTCGGCGGGCTGCTCGTCGGACTCGTCGCCGGGCCGGCCCTCGGCGCGGCGACCGCGCCACGCCCCGTCTACCAGGTGGCGCCCGGCATCGACGGCACCGCGCCGGAGCACACGATCGCCGTCGCGGGCAGCGGCAAGGTGACCGTGATCCCGGACATGGCCACGGTGAGCCTGGGCGTCAACGTCCAGAAGGACACCGCGAAGGGCGCCCGCGAGGCCGGCGCGGCGGCGATGACCAAGGTGATCGCCGCGATCAAGGCGCTGGGCATCGACGACAAGGACATCGCGACGTCCATGGTCTCGCTCGGGCCGGTCTACGACTACCAGTCCACGACCCAGCGGATCACGGGCTACCAGCTCCAGAACACGGTCAGCGTCACGGTCCGCGACCTCACCAAGGTCGCCGACGTCCTGGACGACAGCGTCAACGCGGGCGCGACAACCGTGAACGGCGTCAGCTTCGACGTCGCCGACCGGACTGCCGCCGAGGCGAAGGCCCGCGAGGCCGCGATGGTCGATGCGAAGGCGAAGGCCGACACGCTCTCGAAGGCGGCGGGCGTCGCGATCACCGGCGTGGCCTCGATCAGCGAGACCGTCTCGACGCCGATCTGGTACGCCCCCGAGATGAGCGCCGCCGGCGCGGCCCGGGACGCGGCCACCCCGGTCATGCCCGGCTCGACGGACGTCACCATCACGGTCCAGGTGAGCTACCTGATCGACTGACATCCAGGCGCGGCGACGGCCCCGGGAGCCGAGACCCGGGGCCGTCGAGCCGCGTGGAGGGCATCGCGTCAGGGCGTCGGGATGGCACCCTGGTAGATGATCCCCTCGGTGGTGGCGGTCGAGCCGCCCGGGGTGCTGGCCTGGAAGTAGGTCCACCCGGCATACGCGCCGGAGCCGGTGAGCCAGCAGGTGAACGGCCCGAACGCGCCCTTGACGGTGGCCGCACCGCTGCACGTGCCGGCCCAGGTGCCCTTGTCGGTGGTGAGCGTTGCGTCTGCCCAGAACGGGCCGGCCTTCGTGTACCAGTCGATGGAGAACGCCACCTTCAGCCTCCCGGTGGCGCGCACGTCGTTGGCAGTGTGCGTGGCGACGACGACGCCATCGCGAACCTGGGTGTGATCGTCAACGGTGGTCGAGGTCTCCATCACCGTCTGGTTCGGGTCGGTCACGACGCCCGTCACCACCTCGTCGCCCTCGCCATCGGTCATCTCCACCGGGGGCATGGTCACCGTGATGTTCTTCGAGGTCCCGACCGGCGTGGGCACCGGCGTGGGCACCGGTGTCGGGGAGGCTGCCCCGGCCGCGCTGCAGCCCACCACCAGGACGCCGGCCAGCACCGGCACGAGCACCATCCGAGTCTTCGTACCCATCTCGATCGTCCTCCGCACGCTAGCTCGCGGGCGGCTCGCCGGGGGTGATCGCGCCCCGGGAGATCCCGCTGGTGAAGTCCCAGTGGTCGGCGAACCGCCACCTCGACTGCCGGTACCAGGCAAGTCCGTCGTAGGCGCCGCTGCCGGTGAGCCAGCAGCCGGCGCTGATGTCGTGGAATCCGTTCCACGCCGCGCCCGTGCAGGTGCCGTCCCAGGCACCGTCGGCGGTCCCGAGGCGGAACGGGCCGGTGATGGTCGCGACGCCGGAGCCCGAGACGGTCGTGAACCGCCAGGTCCCGGTGCCGGTGACGCGCGCGTCGTTCATCGAGGTCGTCACGGCGAGCGTCCCGTCCGAGGCCAGGGAGACCGCCTCGGTGCCGCCGACGACCTCGTCGCCCTCGCCGTCGGTCACGGCCAGCGGCTGGAGCGTGGGCAGCGTCTCCGCGGTGCGTGCCTGCGGGACGCCCTCGGCGAGCCGCGACGGGAAGCCGCCGACGGACAGGGTCAGCGCCAGCGCGAGCAGCAGGAGCAGCAGCGCGACGAGGGCCGCCGCCGGAACCGGGACCTCGCGGCCGAGGATCCCCCAGCCACCGAACCGGCGCGTCCCCGCGGACGCCCGCCGCGCGACGGCGGCCGCATCGACGCGCACGCTCGCATGGTCCGCGAACGCGTGGACGGCGCGCTCGAGCCGGCGGTCGAGGGCGTCATCCGGCACGTCGGGGCTGTGCAGGTCAGGCATCGACGAGCTCCTTCCGGAGGCGCGCGACGAGGCGCGAGAGACGCCATCGGACGGTTGCTGCGGGGTCGCCGAGGAGGCGGCCGATCTCGGTGGAGTCGAGGCCCGCCTCGTACCGCAGGGCGAGGAGCACCCGTTCGTCGGGAGAGAGGTGGCGGAGCGCGGCCTCGAGGTCCAGGACGTCCGCCTGGGTCCCGGGATCCGGGGTCGTGGGATCCGCGATGTCGGGGGCGGCCGCATCGAGGTCGATCCGGGTGATCGCGTGGCGATGCTCGCGACGCGCCAGCTGGCGGGCCTCGTTCGCCGCGACCGCGACGAGCCACGACTTGATGCGGCTCCGGTCGCGCACCGAGCCGAGCTTCCGCCACGCGACGGCCCACGCGGCCTGGACGGCGTCGTCCGCGACGTCCTGTTGGCCACCGCCCACGACGTACGCGACGCGGATCATGTCGGCGTGGTACGCGGCAACCAGCCGGGCGAACGCCACCGCATCCCCGGCCGCCGCCTCTTCGACCATCGACGTCGCGCTCATCGCGTCCCGCGTGATGCCGTCCATGACCAGTAGATGCCGCGGGACGCCCTGCTGTTGGTGCGCTGCCCGGACTGTGCGCCGACGACGCGCGCCGCCGGAAGTGCCGGTCGACCCCTCGATGCCGCTCGGCGCCTCGGACCCGCTCGGCGGCGAGCCTTGCTCTCCGATCTACACGAGGATGATTCCGCCGGCGTGCGGTACCTCGCCGCGCCGGAGCGAGCGTGCGATCGCCGCACCGTCGAGCGGGAACTGCGCCCGAAGGGCCTCGCGATGCTGCCGCAGGACATCGCGGTTGTGGGCCGTCTTGTTCACCACGAGGATCACCGGCCCGGCGGCGGGGTCATCGCGCGACTTGAGATCGATCCGACGGGCGAGTGCCTGACAGTCCTCGATCCGCGACTCCCCTTCGAACGACGCAGTCCTCGTTCCATCGTGCAGGCGACCGTCCCAGGCACGCTTGTCGCCCTGGGCCGGAAGCGGCACCTCGCGTCGGACGCGGATCGGCGGCGCGAGGAGCGCCTCGAAGCGGGCGAGGAGCGCCAGCTGAGCGCGATCCCGGACCTGGACGTCACCCTTGTACCGCTGGAACGCGGGCACGAGGCCGACCGACCGGATCGCTCGACACAGGTGATCCATCCGCGGTCGCCGGACAAGCCCTCGTTCCAGCTTCGAGAACTGGGGCTGGGAGATCCCTGCGCGCCGGGCTGCTTCCGCTTGGCTGATTCCGAGTTCGCGGCGCGCGGTTCGCAGGTCACGCGCCGTCTCCGCGATGAAACGGCGTGTATCGGCCACTCCGAGGTCGCCGGGGCGCTGTCGGACGCTCATGCTCGGAGTGTGAGGGACACCGCTTACGTGGCCGTTTGCGCCGCCTTCGCGGCCGCTTCATTCCGCTGGGGACTCTACGGTTCCGCGGGAGCACGGAATCGCCGGATCTGGAATGGCGCGTTCCGTGGGGCAGGCTCCGCAAGGAACGGGCCATTCCGCAGCGCGATCAAGCACGCCGTGACGGAACCGTAGAGTCCGGGACGGAATGACGAGTGCGGCCGGCGCGATCACCCTGGCGCGTGCGCGGGCGGCGGCGGGTAGCGGGCCAGTGACGCGGGACGCGAAGGCGCAGGCGCGATGCCCCGAGACGCGGACCGCGGCGCCTCAGCCCCCCCGCGCAGCCTCGTGGTGCCGGACCACCTGGTGTGGATCGACGCCGCTGTGGTCGCACGGGTTGACGTGGATCACCACCGTGTCCAGCTTCGAGACCTGGTGCAGCAGCCGGTGGCGGACCTCCTCGCTGATGGCGTGGCCGCCCATCACGGTCAGGTCCTGGTCCACGGTGATCGAGAGGTTCGTCTCCAGCGCGTGGCCCACCCACCGCAGCCGCACCTTCTCCACGTCCACCACGCCCGGGGTCTCGCGCGTGATCCGCTCCACCTCGTCCACCATCTCCGGCTGCACGGCGTCCATCAGGCGCCCGACCATCTGGGCCGTCGCCGACCGGAGCACCACGAGGATCACGAACGAGATGAGGAGCCCGACGATCGGGTCCGCGCGCGGGAACCCCAGCACCACGCCGATGGCCCCGGCGACGACCGCCAGCGAGGTCAGCCCGTCCGTCCGCGCGTGATACCCGTCCGCGACGAGCGCCGCGCTCCCGATCTGGCGCCCGACACGGAGCCGGTACAGGGCCACGGCCTCGTTGCCCAGGAAGCCGACGATCCCCGCGATCATGACGGCCGGGATGTTCGAGATCGGCTGCGGGTCGATGAGCCGGGTGATCGACTCCCAGCCGGCGAAGATCGCGCTGAGCAGGATCATCACGAGCACGAACAGCCCCGCCAGGTCCTCGGCCCGCCGGAACCCGAACGTATAGGTGCGGGTCGCCGCGCGCCCGCCGATGGCGAACGCGATCCACAGGGGCACCGCCGTCAGCGCGTCCGAGAAGTTGTGCACGGTATCGGCCAGCAGCGCGACGGAGCCCGAGATCGCGACGATCCCCAGCTGCAGGACGGCCGTGATCCCGAGCCCCACGAGCGAGATCTGCACAGCGCGGATGCCCCGCCGGTCGCCCGCCAGCGCATCGTCGAGGGAGTCCGCCGGGTCATGGCTGTGGCCCACCACCGAGGCCACCAGCGACGCGACGCGCCCGGTCGGGTGCTCGTGTCCGTGAGCCGCCCCGGATTGCGAGTCCCCGTGCGCGTACCCGCCCTCGACGTCGTGGTCATGCGGCGCGTGGACGTGGTCGGCGTCCGGCCCGTGGTCGTGCGGATGGTCCGGCCCGTGCGGCGCGCTGGTCTCGTGCTGGTGGGCGCGAGGGATGTCGCTCACGCCCGCAGCGTACGCTCGATCCGTACGTCAGGGACGACCCAGATCAGCGCGACGGCGACGAACATCGCGAACGAGACGAGCGGCGCGTACGGGATCGGCAGCAGCGCGATCGGGATCGCGGCCGCGTAGACCAGGGGCGAGATTTTGCCCTTCGTGTCGCTCCCGATCGCCCGGCGGAGCACCGTGCCCTCGGGCTGGCAGCGGATGAGCGCCCGCACCAGCAGGTAGTACGCGACCGCGGCCATCAACGCCGCGAACCCGTAGACGGCGACCGGCACGGCGGCGAAGTGGTTCTCGCCCATCCACGCCGTGGCGAACGGGAACAGCGACAGCCAGAACAGCAGGTGGAGGTTCGCCCACAGCACGCGCCCGTCGACGACCTTCACGGCCTGGAACAGGTGGTGGTGGTTGTTCCAGTAGATGCCGACATACACGAAGCTCAGCACGTAGCTGATGAACACGGGCCACAGGCCGAGGAGCGCCTCGATCGTGGGCTCGTGGGGGACGGTCAGCTCCAGGACCATGATCGTGATGATGATCGCGAGGACGCCGTCGCTGAACGCCTCCAGCCGACCCTTGCTCAAGCGCGCTCCTCCCTCACGGCCGATCCTGACCTGCTCCCGGCGATGACACTCCACGCATCGATGTTGCGAGTGTCATTGGCTGCCGGTCATTCGGCGTCCGGACAGTGTCGGGGATGAGCGCAAGCCCCACGCAGCGGCGTCGGGCATGCGACCGACAGGTGGCCGAGGGGTTGCGTGTCGTGGCGGGCCGACGGTTGCGCCGGCCCGCCGTTTGCGAGCGACCGCGCTAGATGACCTGGTAGATGGCGGCCGTCCCGAAGCTGTCATTCAAGCCGGGATTCGAGTACGACACCGAGAGCGCGCCCAAGCTGATCGACACCGACACGACGGAGCCGCCGCGGTTGGCCTCGTACCAGAAGGCAGCCCCGATGTTCTTGCCGGTCGAGCTGCAGGCAGACGTGCGCACGACTTCGAGCCTGGTCGTTCCCCGGTCGGCCATGGAGGTGAAGTTCGTCGTGTAATCCGCGACGTTCCACTGGACGTCGCTGCCCGGGTGCATGCCCCGCAGCGAGCCGAGCCCGGTCGACCCACCGCCCATCTTGTACGTCCAGATCGCCTGGTTCTGCATCTTGGTGCAGGTGCTCGCGGAGATGGCGATCGCCGCAATGTCCACGGGTGCGCCCTGCCCCGCCCAACGATCCGGGAAGTCCCACGTCCCCCAGAACTGGACGCCGTTGCTGGTCACGATCTTCGTGATGTACCGCTGGGGTGCCGGCATTGCAGAGAGGATCACGACATCGCCGCTCTCCGCCGCAGCCAGGGCGCGAGCGTCGGCGTCGGCGGCGGCCTTGACGCGGGCCGCAGCCTCGGCCGCGGTGATATCAGCCGGCCGCGGCGATCGACGCAACGAGTCCCACCAACAGCGGCTTGCGCGACGTGCCGACCAGCATTGCACTCCCCCTGGCGGGATCGGTCAACAGCCGATTGACTCACATCCTCGCGGAGGAGCCGGCGTGGCCGCGAGGGACATTGGGCCTGTTCGGGCGGTCCCAGAGCGCCGATCGTCGCCCACGAGCATGGGACATGCCGTGCCCTCAGACGATTCGGTCCGCCTCGCCCGACGCGTCGAACGCGGTGTGCATCATGCCCAGGGACGGATCCGGCCCCTTGAACCCCACCAGGTACTCCAGCCGGATCGGCGCGAAGCACTCGTAGAACACGACGTCCTCGTCGCCCAGCTGGCGGAACGCGTGGATCCAGTTGGACGGGATGACGAGCAGCGAGCCCGGCCCCACCTCGCGCTCCTCGCCCGCGACCTTCGCCCACAGGCGGCCGGACTCCACGAGCATGATCTGCTCCGCCTCGTGGCTGTGCTCCGGGATCACGACGCCGTCGCGGTACACGATGCGGGTCATCATGACCTTCTCGCCGGACACGGTCTGGCGGTAGACGCCCTTGACGTACTCGACGGTCGGGAACTCGTCCCAGCTCGTGATCTGGCTCACGCGACGTCCTCCTTCGTGCCGGCGGCGGCCAGCGCGTCGAGCCCGCGGAGGATGTCCTCGGGGCGGATGGGCAGGTGGTCGATCCGGACGCCGGTCGCGTCGAAGATGGCGTTGGCGATGGCCGGGATCGGCGAGTTCGCGGTCATCTCCCCCACCCCCTTGGCGCCGTACGGGCCGTTGGCCGACGGGATCTCGAGGACGACCGCCTCGATCAGGGGCGTCTCGCCGGCACCCGGCATCAGGTACTCCGCGAAGTCCTTGGGGCTGTGCGAGCGGTCCGGGTAGTAGGGCTCCGTGGTCTCGTACAGCGCGTGGGACATGCCCATCCACGCGCCGCCCACGATCTGCCCCTGGACGAGCGCCGGGTTGACCTGCTGGCCCACCTCGTACGCGCTCCGGATCGAGATCACGCGCACGACGCCGGTCTCCGTGTCCACCTCGACCTCGGCGACCGTGCACGCGTACGCCTGGGTTGAGTCCGGGTCCATGGCGCCCGTCTCCGGGTCCACCTCGCTCTTGGGCTTCATGAACACGCCCCGGCCGGCGATCGTGCGGCCGTACTGGAACTGGGCGCGCGACGCGAGGTCGGCGATCGCGAGCTTCTTCGTCGGTGAGCCCGCCACCTCCACGTTCCCCCGGCCGTCGAGCACGAGGTCCGCGACCGACACCTCGAGCTCCTCGGACGCGAGCTGGAGGACGGCCTCGCGCGCCTCGAGCGCGGCCATCTTCACGGCATTGCCCACGCGGTGCGTGCCGCGGCTCGCGAACGTGCCCATGCAGTGCGGGCCCGTGTCCGTGTCCGCCGTGTCCACCACGATCTGGTCGTACGGCACGCCGAGCGCCTCCGCGGCGACCTGGGCGACGACGGTCTTGAGCCCCTGGCCCAGGTCCGTGGACGAGAGCACGACGTTGAACGAGCCGCTCGTCGTCGCGTGGACGAGCGCCTGGGTCGGGTCGCCGCCCAGGTTCATGCCGGTGGGATAGTTGACGGCGGCCATCCCGGTGCCGCGCAGCAGTGCCATCGTCAGCGCCCTCCGTCCTGCGTGGCCCGCGGGGCCGAGGTCATCGCCCGCAGGTCCGCCGGCAGCTCGTGGCCCACCAGCTCCGCCGCCGCCTGCATCGTCTCGATCAGCGTGGCATCCGCGACGATCTTGCGATGTGGCTTCGTGTCGCCGTTCCGGTGGGCGTTGCGGAACCGGAGCTCCCACGGGTCGATGTCCAACTGGCGCGCGATCTTGTCCATCTGGACCTCGACCGCCCACGAGCCCATCGTCACGCCGAAGCCGCGCATGGCCGACGTCGGGGTGCGGTTGGTGTAGATGCAGTAGCCGTCGATCCAGACGTTGGGGATCCGGTACGGGCCGGCCGCGTTGGCCGCGAACTTGGTCACCGCGTACGGGGTCTGGCGGCTGTAGGCGCCGCAGTCCATGTACCCGGTCACCTTGCGCGCGACGATCGTCCCGTCGCGCATCACGCCGTCCTTGTAGCGGAGGATCTCCGGGCTGCGCGTGGAGCTGACCTGCATCTCCTCCTGCCGGTTGTAGACGTAGCGCACCGGCCGGCCGGTCTTCATCGCCCCGAGCGTGGCCAGCGGCTCGACGATGACGTCCACCTTGCCGCCGAACCCGCCGCCCACCATGCCGCCCACGAACCGCAGCCGGTTCGCCTGGAGCTGGAGGATGATCGAGGTGTTGTCGAGGCTGAAGTAGATCGCCTGGGTGTTGGTGTAGACGGTGTACCGGCCGTTGGGCTCGGGGACCGCGACGCAGCCCGTTGTCTCGAGTGGGGCGTGCTCGATCGGCCCGGTCCGGTACTCGCCCTCGACGATGTGGTCGGCCTGCGCGAAGCCGGCGTCCACATCGCCCAGGCGGACGCGCCGGCACTCGTGGCCCTCGTACATGAACGTGTTGTTGCCCCAGTGGGTCACGACCGGGGCGTCCGGCGCGAGCGCCTCGTCCATGTCGAAGACCGCGGGGAGCTCCTCGAGGTCCAGGCGGACCGCGGCGACGGCCTCGTAGGCCGCGGCCTCGGTCTCGGCGAGGATCGCCACGATCGGCTCGCCCTTGTACCGGACGCGGTCCACGGCGAGGACGAACTCCTCCTCGGGCTCGACGCCGATGAGCCCCAGGATCGTGTACACGTTGTGCGGGACGTCCTCGTGGGTGAGCGCCCGCACGAAGCCCGGCACGCGCTCGGCCGCGGACAGGTCCACGCCCCGGATCCGCGCGTGGTGGAGCGGGCTGCGGACGACCTTGAGGTGGAGCATCCGCGGGAAGGTGAGGTCGGTGGAGTACTGGGCGCGCCCGGTGACGAAGCCCACGCCGTCCGAGCGCTGGACGGACCGGCCGACGACGTGCATCTCGGCGCTCATCGTGCCGCCTCCGCGGCGGCGGCCGCCTCGATGGCCCCCACGATCGGCGTGTACCCCGTGCACCGGCAGACGTTGCCCGACAGCGCCTCCACGATCTCGTCGTGGCTGGGGGCGGGGTTGTGCTCGAGGAGCGCGCACGCGAGGAGCTCCATCCCCGGCGTGCAGTAG
>JAICUV010000002.1 GCA_025935655.1 Chloroflexota bacterium
CGCGACGACGATCGTGTTCCTCCACGGCACGCGCCTGTCGAGGGCCCAGTGGGCACCGCAGCTGCGCCGCCTGTCGGGCACCTACCGCTGCGTGAGCCTCGACCTCCCCGGGCACGGGACGCGCGCCGACGAGCCGTTCTCGATCCCGGCCGCCACGGCCGCGGTCGCGGCCGCGATCGACGCCGAGTCGTCGTCGGGCCGCGCGCTCCTCGTCGGGCTGTCGCTCGGCGGGTACATGGCCGTCGAGACCGCCGAGGCCTATCCGGAGAAGGTCCTCGGGCTGGTCCTCGCCGGCTGCTCCGCCGAGCCCGTCGGCCCGAGCTCCGCGCCGTTCCGTGCCTTCGCGACGCTCATGGAGCGGCTCTCGCCGCGGGCCCTGCGCGCGCTCAACCTGGCGTTCTTCCGCAGCCGGTACCGGGCGGCCATCGCCACGCCGATCATCGAGGGCGGCTTCTGGTATCCGGGTGGCGCGCGGGCGATCCGGACCCTGCTCGGCCGCCGCTACATCGACCGCCTCAGCCGGCTCTGGACGCCCGTGACGATCGTGAACGGGGCGCTCGACCCGGTGTTCGGTCCGGGCGGCGACCCGTGGGCCTCCGCGGCCCGCCGCGGGCGGCACGTGCTCATCCCGTGGGCGCTCCACCTGTCCAACCTGGACCGCCCGACGACGTTCTCGCGGATCGTCGCCGGCGCCGCCCGGGACGCCGTCGAGTTCCCCGGCACGGCGACCTGACCGGCGGGGTTGCCGCGCGTCCGACACGCGGCCCCGCGGCCGTCCACGACGCCTGCAAGGGCCCGACGGGGGGCCACCGGTATACTCGGCCCGACCCGATTCCCCGCCCGTGAGGTGTCATGCGCGTCCGTAAGGCTGTCTTCCCCGCCGCCGGCTGGGGCACCCGCTTCCTGCCTGCCACGAAGGCGCAGCCCAAGGAGATGCTGCCGCTGGTGGACAAGCCGGTGATCCAGTACGCGGTGGAAGAAGCCGTGGCCGCGGGCATCGAGCAGGTCATCATCGTCACCTCGTCGCAGAAGCGCGCGATCGAGGACCACTTCGACCTCAACTACGAGCTGGAGCACCTGCTCGAGGAGAAGGGCGAGATCGAGAAGCTGCGCACCGTGCGCCACATCTCGGACCTCGCGCAGGTCGCCTACGTCCGCCAGAAGGAGCAGCTGGGCCTCGGCCACGCGGTGCTCATGGCGAAGGACCTGATCGGCCACGAGCCGTTCGCGGTCATCCTCCCCGACGACGTCGTGATCGGCGACCGGCCCTGCATCGGCCAGCTGATCCACGTCTACCAGGAGCACCACGGGTCGGTCGTCGCGGTGACCCAGGTCCCGCACGAGGAGACCGGGCGTTACGGCGTCATCGCCGGCGAGCACGTCACGGACGGCTCGGACCGGGAGCGCACGTACCGGGTGACCCAGCTGGTCGAGAAGCCGGCGCCGGAGGACGCCCCGTCGGACCTCGCCGTGATCGGCCGCTACGTGCTCACGCCCAAGATCTTCGACAAGCTCGAGCAGACGCAGCGTGGCGCCGGGGGCGAGATCCAGCTGACCGACGCGATCCAGGCCCTGATGGACGAGCAGAGCGTGTTCGGCTACGCCTTCGAGGGCAAGCGCTACGACGCCGGCACCACGATGGGCTGGCTCCAGGCGTCCGTTGAGCTGGCGCTCGCACGTCCGGACACCGGCGGCGAGTTCCGGGACTACCTGCGCACGCTCGACATCTGAGCGGCGTGCGCCGGGCCCGGGGCTCCCGTCACGGGGTCCAGCCGGACTGGTGCGCTAGGATGCCAGCGGTCGCCGGACGCGGCCGGAGCAGAGGGGAGACACCCACACCGTGACCGAGATCGGGACCACGCTCGGCGGGAGATACCGCCTCGTCGAGCTGCTGGGCCAGGGCGGCATGGCCACCATCTACCGGGCGCGGGACGCCCAGCTGGACCGGGACGTCGCGGTCAAGCTCATCCGGCCCGAGTTCGGGCAGGACCCTGACTTCCTGGCCCGCTTCCGCGACGAGGCCCGCGCCGCCGCCTCGCTCAACCACCCGAACATCGTCTCCGTGTTCGACTTCGGCGAGGGCGAATCGGGCCCCTATCTCGTGATGGAGCTGGTCGAGGGCGAGGACCTCGCGTCGATCATCCGGGGCAACGGCCCGCTGGCACCGCGCCAGGCGGCCCGCGTCGCCGCCGAGGCGGCGAAGGCCCTCCAGGCCGCGCACGTCCGGGGGATCGTCCACCGCGACGTCAAGCCGTCCAACATCCTCGTGGGCCGCGACGGCCGGATCAAGGTCGCCGACTTCGGCATCGCCCGGGCCGTCGACGAGTCGCAGATCACGGTGCCCGGCGTGGCGATGGGCTCCGTCCACTACTTCAGCCCGGAGCAGGCGCGCGGCGAGCCCGCGACGGTGGCGTCCGACATCTACGCGCTGGGCATCGTCCTGTTCGAGTCGCTCACCGGCCAGCGGCCGTTCTCGGGCGACGGCGCGGCGGCGATCGCGCTCGCGCGGCTGACCACGACGCCGCCGCGCCCGTCCGCGCTGCGCCCGGGCGTCCCGCCCGAGCTCGACGCGATCGTGACCAAGGCGATGGCGCTGGACCCGGCCGCCCGCTACGCCTCCGCGGCCGCGCTCGCGAGCGCGCTCGAGGGCTACCTCTCCGACGCCGGGGCGACCGGCGCCGTCCCGACCGCCGCCGTGGCCGGCGTGGCCGCCGCCGCGACCGTGGCCGCCGCGACCGCCAGGCCGAACCCGCCCGGTGTCCCGTATCCGCCCGAGGCATACGCGCGCCCGGCCAGCGTCTCGACCATCGACGGCACGCCGCCGCCCCCGCCCGGTTCCGGCGGCCCGGGCGACGGCGAGGACGACGAGGCCGGCTCGAGCCCCTGGGCCTGGGTCGCCGGCGTGCTCGGGATCGTCGTCCTCGCGATCATCGGCTTCCTGCTGTTCCGGCTGCTGACCGGGGGACCCGGGAGCGACTCGCCGTCACCGTCGATCGAGCCGAGCGCGTCCGCGGAGACCGTCACGGTCCCGCGCTTCGTGGACCAGCTCATCGACGACGCCCAGACGCAGGCGGGTGACATCGGCCTGGAGCTCATCATCTCGGGCACCGAGGAGTCCGCCGACAAGGAGGCCGGGACGATCCTGAGCCAGGACCCGGCCGAGGGCGCGATCGTCGCCGTCCCGTCGCAGGTGCGCGTCATCGTCGCCCGCGGCCCGGCGCAGGTCGCCGTCCCGGACCTCCGGGCGAAGGCCGAGGCCGAGGCCGTCCAGCAGCTCGTGACGGCGCAGCTCGCCGTCGGCGCGCGGACGGAGGCGTTCGACCCCAACATCCCGATCGGCGCGATCGTGAGCACCAACCCCGGAGCCGGCGTCATCGTCGCGCCCGGGACGCCGATCGACTACGTGGTCTCGAAGGGCCCCGAGCCGACGCCCACGCCCACCCCGACGCCGACTCCGACCCCCACCCCGACGCCGACTCCGACCCCGACCCCGACGCCGGCGCCCAAGAACGTGGGCGACTACCGGTGCCAGACGCTCGAGGTGGCGACGACGAACATCGATGTCGACGAGTTCTCGCTCGGCGAGGTCGTCGCCTCGTCCTCGGGCACGTACGACAACAGCTGGATCGTCGTCGACCAGAGCCCGAGCCCCGGCACGAAGGCGGACGTCGGCGCTCCGATCGACCTCACGGTCGGCGACCCGGCCGACCCGGCGACCAGCGCGATCTGCCCCTGACGGCCGGGCCTACGGCTCCTGGTCGCCCCACAGGGACCACGCGATCGACGGTCGCGCCGCAGGCGCCGGCGCGACGACTGGTGGTGGCTCGGGCGGCGGCGCGGCGGTGAGCTCGTCGACCGGGACGAACGTCCGGGGCCGCCGGGTGCCGCCGTCTCCGGCGTGCCCGGTCAGCTGGACGACCGTCCGACCCGGCACCGCCTCCTCGACGGGGTCGGGCGCGGCCCAGCATGCCCGCATCTCCACGCCGGTCAGGGCGACGCGCCGGGGATCGAGGCCGCACATCCCGAGGCCGCTGGCGACGCCACGCCGGAAGTTGCGACAGGTGGCGCACGAGGTGGTCGAGCGTCGGCAGACCCAGCACCGCGCCGTCTCCGCCTGCGGCGTCGAGCAATGGGGACAGCGCCACACCGGCATGCGCGGATCGTAGCTGCGCATCGACCGGGTGTCGAGCGGTTTCCCGCCGCCTTCGAACGCCCGATCGACTAGCGGACGGTCAGGACCTGGCGGTCGGTCTTCTGGCCGTAGCTGTCCGTCGTCACGAGGACGGACGCGAGCCCGGACCCGGGGAGGGCGCCCTTCGGGATCCTCGTCGTGAACGTGGCCGCGCCGCTCTGGCTGGTGGGCAGCTCGTTGGAGACGATGGCCTCCAGGCCCGGCACGGTGACGGTGAACAGCGCGACCGCGCCTGCGACGCGTCGGCCGTCCGGGTCGCTCACGACGACCGTGAACGTGACGGTCCTCGGGAGCCGCTTCGCCGTGAACCGGTATGCCGTGCCCGTGAGCGTCACCTGCAGGTCGCCCGAGCCCTTGCGGACCGTGATCGTCTCGGTGTTGGGGTTGCCGGCCGGATCCGTGGCCGTGATCGTGATGCTGTTGATCCCCGAGCTGACGTTCACCTTGCCCTCGAACAGGCCGTCCTTGCCCGCCTCGACCGTGACCACGTCGCCGTTCAGCTCGTTCCGGATCCGGACGGTGCTCCGGGCCTGCGTCTTGCCCTTGACGGTGATCGCGTCCCGGGAGGTGGCGGAGCTGGCCTTGGGTGAGGAGATGGTGATCTTGGGGCGCGACTGGTCCAGGACCCAGGTCGCGACGGGCGACAGCTCGCCCTCGCCGCCGGGGCCGTTGATCGACGCCTGGAAGTCGTTGCGCCCCTTCGCCAGCTCGACCTCGGGGATCACGAGCACCGACGTCGGCCCGACGGGTACCTCGTTCATCAGCGCGGGCTGCTTGTCGGGGAGCGTCACCCACAGCCGAACGGTGTAGCCGTCCTTGCCGACCCACGCCGCGGGCACGTTGACGGTGATGTCGACGACGTCGTCGTTCGTGTAGGCCTCGTCCGGGCTGACGATCGTCGGTGCGTCGGCGATCGCGGGCGCCTGGGTCGCGTCCGGGCTCGCGACGACGTTGCCGATGGAGCTCACGACGTTGCCGAGCCCCTTGACCGCGTTGTCGACGAGCGGTCCGACCGCGCCGCTCGCGACCCACAGGATGCCGAGGGAGAGCAGCACCACCGACGCCGCCATCGCGGCCTTGACGGGCAGCGGGAGGGCGCGCCGGCGCTCGATGCGCTGGTATCGCGCGAGGCGCGTGGGAGACGGCTGCACCGGGCGGGTCCTGGTGGGGTTCGCTCGGCCGGTCGAGGCGGGACGGGGGCGGACCTGCGGCGGCCGTCCCCCGGATCGGGAGTCCACGGCGCGCATTGTCGCATGGCACGCCCGCGAGGCACGTGCACCCGGACCCGCCCGGCTGCCCGCGGGTGACGCATGTTTGACTGCAACGGCCCCAACCGCGGCCCGTGCCCGGTGATACGCTCCCGGTGCGTCCGTGGCACCCCTGCAGAGTGCCCGAGGACGCGACTGCGAGTGAGGGATGGAGGCCCGAGACCGGAGGCCGGTGAGACCGACCCCGGGCGATCGCGGTTCGTGGAGCCACGGACCCATCGCCCGCGTGCAACCGCGCGCCGGAGGCGCCGCGGATCCTGAGCCGGAGCCCGCGCAGGCGGCGCCGCCGCCCCAGCAGCAGGCGAGCCGCTACGCGACCGCGCCGGCGCCGGCGCGCCGGCCTCCGTACCCGCCGTATCGGCCGCTGCGCCAGCCGCTCCCCCAGGCCGGTCGCCCGCTCGTCCCGCCCGCCCGTGGCGGCTTCGGGCTCCCGTCCCTGCGCCGGAACGTCTGCCCGCACTTCTACATGACCGGCACCCGCGGGGCGATCCCCATCCAGGCGCCCCATCTCCTCAAGGGCCTGCTCCGGCAGCCCAGCAATGTCTCTCGCTGCCAGCTGCGCGGCGGCGTCCACCTCGACGAGGGCTACGTCAACGACGTCTGCCTCACGCCCCGGTTCAACCAGTGCGTGTTCTACGAGGACGAGCTCACCAAGGAGTGAGCGGATGAGCGGGCCGGGCCTCACCTACGCCGAGGCGCTCGCCGCCATCGAGACCCGGGGTCGCTACGGCATCCGGCTGGGCCTGGGCCGCGTGCGCGCGTTGCTGCGCGAGCTCGGGAATCCGCAGCTCGGTGTCCGCGGCGCGCTCGTCGCCGGGACGAACGGCAAGGGCTCGGTCATCGCGCTGGCGAGCTCCGCGCTCCGGGCGGCCGGGTATCGCGTGGGGGAGACGCCCAAGCCCCACCTGGTGACGTATCGCGAGCGCATCGTGGTGGACGGACGGCCGATCGAGCCCGCGGCCTTCGCCTCCCTCGTGGGCGAGGTGCTGCCGCTCACGGACCGGGTCGCACGGCGGCGGGGGCCGCCGACGGAGTTCGAGCTGCTGACCGCCGTGATGTTCCTGCACTTCGCGCGCTCCGGGCTCGACCTCGCGCTCGTCGAGGTGGGCCTCGGCGGGCGGCTGGACGCGACGAACGCGTGGGACGGCGGCGTGGCCGCGCTGACCAATGTGGGCATGGACCACATGGCGCAGCTCGGCCCGACGATCGGGGCGATCGCGCGCGAGAAGGTGCAGATCGTGAAGCGCGGCGACCTCGCGGTCACCGGCGCGGACGGTGGGGCGCTCGCGATCATGCGCCGTCGATGCAAGCGTCTGGACGTGCCGCTCGAGGTCGCGCCGCCGGCGCCGATCCTGGGCTGGACGCGCGACGCGCTGCGCGTGGACCTGCCGGGCCTGGGCCCGGTGGACGTCGGGCTGCGCGGCCGGCACCAGGCCGCGAACGTGGCGGTCGTGGAGGCGCTGCTCGACGCGCTCGGGTCCGTGGGGCTCGCCTCCGTGCCGGCGGACGCCCGACGACGCGGATACGCGGACGCCCGCTGGCCGGGGCGCCTGGAGCTCGTGGAGGCGGCCGGGCGCGAGGTGCTGCTCGACGGCGCGCACAACGAGGACGGGGCGCGGGCGCTGGCCCAGGCGCTGGACGACCTCAGGCCGCATCTCGCCGGAGGCCCGCTCACCGTCGTCTGGGCGTCGATGGCCGACAAGGACGTGGCCGCGACCCTGCGCGCGGTCACGGCCACGCCGACGCTCGATGACGCGAGTGTCATCGCGACCGCCGTGGACGTCCCCCGCGCGCTCCTGCCCGACGCGCTCGCAGCCGCCTGGCGCGAGGCCGCGCGCGAGACCGGCCGCCGGCTCGACGTCCGCACCGCCCCCACGCCCGAGGCCGCCCTGGACGCGGCCCTCGCCACCGCGGCGGGGCCCGTCGTCGTCGCGGGCTCGCTGTACCTCGTGGGCGAGGTGCGCGCGCGGCTGGTCGACGACCCGCTCCTGCGCGATCCTGTACCGGCATGACCGACGACGGCCGCCCCGCTTCAGCGCCCGACCGACGCCTCCCCAGCGAGCGCGGCGTGGTGGCGGAGCGCCCGGAGCTGGGCGGCGGCGCGGCGACCGCGTCGTTCGCACTCCCCGATGACGCGGGCGACGGCCTGCCGGGCGCCCCCGCGCCGCTCGCCGTGGGGCCGGTCACGTTCCACTGGGGCAGCCGCACGTTCGTGATGGGCGTCCTCAACGTGACGCCGGACTCGTTCTCGGGCGACGGGCTGCTGGCCGCGGACGACCCGGTCGCCGCGGCGGTCCGCCAGGCGGAGGCGATGGTCGCCGAGGGCGCGGACATCCTCGACATCGGCGGCGCATCGAGCCGGCCCGGCCACGCGACGCTCGACCCGGCGGAGGAGACCGACCGCGTACTCCCCGTCCTCCGCGCCGTCGCCGCCGCGCTGCCCGGGACCCCGCTGTCCATCGACACCACCAGCCCCGCCGTCGCCGCGGCGGCGCTCGACGCGGGCGCCCACCTGCTCAACGACATCTGGGGCGTCGCGGACGACGACCGGATGCTCCGCCTCGCCGCGTCCCGCGGCGTCCCGATCGTCTTGATGCACAACCGCGCGGAAGCCCGCTACCGGAACCTCGTGCCGGAGGTCGTCGCGGACCTCCAGCGCGCGATGGAGCGCGCCCTCGACGCCGGCGTCCCGTGGGACCACCTCGTCGTGGACCCGGGCTTCGGCTTCGGCAAGACGCCCGACCACAACCTGGCGCTGCTGGGCGACCTGGCGGCGATCGGGCTGCTGGGCCGCCCGATCCTGCTCGGGACGTCGCGCAAGTCGACGCTGGGCAAGGTGCTCGACCTGCCGCCGGGCGAGCGAGTCGAGGCGACCACGGCCACCACGGCACTCGCCATCGCCGCGGGCGTGGACATGGTCCGCGTCCATGACGTCCGCGAGAACGTCCGTGTCGCCCGCGTCTCTGACGCGGTCGTCCGCGGCTGGCGCCCCGACGGATGGGAGACGACCCGATGACCGACCGCATCGTGATCGAGGGGATGGTGTTCCAGGGCATCCACGGCGTCCACGAGCACGAGCAGCTGGCACCGCAGCCGTTCGAGGTGGACGTGGAGCTGGCGCTCAACCTCCAGCCTGCCGGGCTGTCCGACGACCTCGCCCTGACCGCGGACTACAGCCGGGTGTTCGAGACCTGCCGGCAGATCGTGGAGTCGACCCGGTTCAGCCTCATCGAGGCGCTCGCGGAGGCCATCGCGCAGGAGATCCTCGCCGGCTTCCCCGCGGACGAGGTGACGGTCAGGATCCGCAAGCCCGCGGTGGACCTCGGCGGCACGTTCCGCGCGGTGGGCATCGAGATCCGGCGCCGCCCGCCCGGCCGCTAGCGCCGGGGACGCGAACGCGCCGCCCGGACACCCGGACGGCGCGTCGATGGATGCGGGCGGGCCCAGCGCCCGCGGGTGGCTACAGGTTCGCCGGTCGAGTCCCCAGGGTGACGGGGAGGGTCACCTGCTTGCCGTCCCGGAGGACGACGAGGTTCACGACCTCGTCCGGCTTGAACTGGACGAGCAGGGCGTCGAGCGGGTGCTCCTGGTCGATCTGGATCCCGTTGATCGAGACGATCACGTCGCCGTCCTTGAGCCCGGCCTGCGCCGCGGGGCTGCCCTCGACGATTGCCGAGCCGCCGGCGGCACCGGTCGAGACGTAGGCGCCGTTGTCGACGGTCAGGCTGTAGGCCTTCTTGACCTTCTGGTCGATCGACTCGAACCGGATCCCGATCCACGGACGCGTGAGCGCCTCGCCGGCGACGGCCTGCTCCATGATCGGCTTGGCGATGTCGATCGGGATGGCGAAGCCGATGCCCGACGAGTCGGTGGCGACCGCGGTGTTGATGCCCACGACCGCGCCCGTGGCGTCCACCAGCGGCCCGCCCGAATTGCCGGGGTTGATGGCCGCGTCCGTCTGGAGCAGGTTGGTGATGCGCTGGCCGCTGTCGACGGCGATGTCGCGGCCCTTGCCGGACAGGATGCCGCTCGTCACCGAGAACGAGTACATGCCCAGGGGGGACCCGATGGCGACCACCAGCTGGCCGATCTTGAGCCCGTCGGAGGTGCCGATGGGAGCGACCGGGAGGTTCGGCTCGTCGACCTTGACGATCGCGAGGTCGGTCAGCGAGTCCGTGCCGTAGACGCGGCCCTGGAACTCGCGGCCGTCCTTGAGCTCCACCTGGACGGTGTTGTTCGTCGCGCCCTCGACGACGTGCCGGTTGGTCAGGATCCAGCCGTTGGCATCGTAGATGACGCCCGAGCCGACGCCCGTGCTCGGGATGCCGGTGCCGAAGTTGCCGGTGTCGCCGTTCGTGGTCGTCGTGATCTTGACCACGGCCGGGCCGGCCTTCGCGGCGGCGTCGATGACCGCCGACGACTCGTCGATGGTCACCGGGACCTGGGCGCCGGTCTGCTGGGTGGTGGCGGCCTGGGCCGTCGTCACGGGGCGATCGAGCGCGCCGGTGCCATCGAGGATCGCGACCGTCCCGCCCGCCGCGAGGACGGCCGACAGCAGCGACGCCGTGACGACCGTCCCGACGCCCGCGCCGCCCCGGCGCTTCGGCATGGTCGGCTGGACGGGCGCGCTGTACGCGGGCGGCGGCGTCGCGGCGCCGGAGGCGGCCCCGGCGCCCCATGCCGCGGTGCCGGGCGGGGTGAGCGGCGGCTCCGCGGGTGCCGGCTGCGACCAGCGATCCTGGGGTGCCTGCGAGCCGGATCCCGGTGACGCCCAGGCCCAGCGTGCGTCGGGCCGTGGGTCCGGGGCGGGCGAGTAGCGCGCGACGTCGATGCGCTGGGTGGCGTCCAGCGGATCGGGACTGCCGGCGCCCTGGGGGGTGCTCGGCGTGGGCTCGTCGTTCATGGGATGGGCGGTCTTCTCTCTGGCTCGGCGGCGCGGTCGTCACGGATGACGGCCGGGGCCACGGTCTAGGGTGCCCCGCCCGGGTTCAGCGGCGGGGGAGCGATCGGTGAAGAATCATCCACCTTTCCGCGTTCCGGTGCCGCCGGCGGCGCCCACGACCCGGTTGCCGGTTCCTCGTCCGGCCGCGGCGGCTCCACCTCCACGACCTCGCGGGGGTCCCGGGGCAGCTCCACGACGAAGCGCGATCCGACGCCGCGCCGGCTCTCGACCGCGATCGACCCGTGGTGCATGTCCACGATCGACTTGACGATGGCGAGGCCGAGGCCGGACCCGGTGGACCTGGCCTCGTTCGCCTCCGCACCGCGGTAGAAGCGCTCGAAGATCCGGGGCAGCTCGTCGGGCGCCATGCCCACGCCCGTGTCCATGACCTCGATCCTGGCGCCGCCGCCGGCCTCGGCCCTGGCCACGACGCGGATGTCACCGCCGGCGGGCGTGAACTTGATCGCGTTGCCCACCAGGTTGCTGACGATCTGCCCGACGCGCGGCGGGTCATGGCGGATCCGGAGCGGACGATCGGGGACGGACGCCGTGAGGGTGATCCCCTTGCGCTCCGCGGTGGCGCGCTGCTGCTCCACGGCGGACTCGATGGTGGCCCGCACATCCTCCGGCCGGAGGTCCAGGAGCACGAGGCCGCTGTCCAGCTTCGAGAGCTCCAGCAGGTTCTGGGCGAGCCAGTCCAGCCGGTCCAGCTGCTGGGCGGACGAGTGGAGGAACTCCGCGCGCGCGGCCTCGTCGCGTCCGGCCGGACCCTGGAGCAGCTCGACGTGCATCTTCATGGCCGCGATGGGCGTGCGCAGCTCGTGGCTGACATCGGCGGCGAAGTCGCGGCTGTAGTCACGGTCGCGGCGGATGATGTTGACGCTCTCCTCCAGCCGGTCCGCCATCGCGTTGAACTGCTGGCTGAGCTCGCGGATCTCGAGCGTGCCCGTGGACAGCTCGTCCGAGGCGACGCGCGACCCGAGGTCCCCGTCCGCGAGCCGGCGGCTCGCCTCCGTCAGGCGGGTCAGCGGCGTCGTGAACCGGTGGGCGAGGAACGCCGCGACGAGCACCGCCACGAGGAACGCGACGCTGGCCATGATGAGGATCAGGGCCGTCACGTTGGCGAGCGTCGCGGCGCGGCTGGTATACGGGTTCGACAGCGTCACGAGCAGCCCCCAAGCGGGCGTGTCGTTGACCTTGTACTCGACGTCCTGGGGCGCGATGGCCGGGTCGCGGACCTGGCCGGGGTCGCCGCGGCCCTGGAGCTGCGCCGTGAACACCAGGTCGGGATCGGGCATGACGACCGGGACGCCGTCCGTGTCCGGGCCCACCAGGCCCACGGCGACGGACGTGTCGGCCTGCGCGATCCTGCTGGCCGTGAGGTCCAGCACCTGGAAGTCGCCCTCGAGGACGGCCCGCGCCCTGGGGTTGAGGACGATGGTGCCGTCGGCGAGCTCGCGGACGACCGACTGGTTGTCGGGGACGGACGCGATCATGAACGCCGCGAGGATCTGCGCCGTCGCGTCTGCCCGGGATCGCAGGCCCTGCTCCTCGAGCTGCCGGAAGTAGTCGTCGAGGCGGTTGATGACGACCGGCGCGACCAGCACGAGCGTGAGCGCGACGACGCCCATGAACGCGAACGTGAGGCGCGTCTGGAAGGACTGCGGGACCGACGGGCGGAGCTGGCGGGCGTCTCGCGCCTGGGGCTCCCAGCCGGAGTCGAACCGGTGCCCCTCCGGCGCGGGGGTCGGAGCGGGCGCCGCCGGGTCCGGTCCCCGAGCGTCGGCCATGTCAGCGCTCGGCGAACTGGTAGCCGGCGCCCCGGACCGTGAGCACGAACTGCGGCAGGGAGGGGTCGTCCTCGATCTTCTCGCGGAGGTGGCTCACGTGGACGTTGATCGTCTTCTCGTCCTGGTCGAGCGCCTCGTAGTCGCGCAGCAGCTCCAGGAGCTCGCGGCGCGAGAACACGCGGCCGGGCCGGCTGGCGAGATGGCGCAGGATCTCGAACTCGGTCGCGGTGAGCCCGATCCGCCGCGTGCCGCGCTGGACGCGCCGGCGCTCGAGGTCGATGACGAGGTCGCCGTGGCGGATGACGCGGCCACCGGCCGCGTTCGCGAGGTCGCCATAGGCGCGACGGAGGAGCGCGCGGATGCGGCTGAGCAGCTCCCGCAGCGCGAACGGCTTGGTGACGTAGTCGTCCGCGCCGAGCTCGAGGCCGACGACCTTGTCGAACTCGTCGCCGCGTGCGGTGAGGAACAGGACCGGCGCCTTGGAGCCCGAGGCACGGAGGCGGCGGAGCACCTCGAACCCGTCGATGCCGGGCAGCTTGACGTCGAGGACGATCAGGTCCGGGGCCTGGGTGGTGGCGTACTCCAGGCCGTCCTCGCCCGAGCGCGCGACGGCGACCTCGTACCCCTCGGTCTGGAGGGCGTACTCGATGCCCCGCGCGACGGCGAACTCGTCTTCGACGATCAGGATGGTGGCCACGGCGCCGCGATCGTACAGGCTTCGGGGTTCCCCCGGGTCGGGGACGAGCGTGGGAAGGGGTCCCGGGGGCCGCGTGTGGTAGCCTCCCCGGGACACGCGCACGCGGGCGAGGCCGCCCGCCGCGACCGGGCGCCGCCCAGACCCGAGGGCCGGATCGCCCGCCACCAGAGAGGTTCTTCACACCATGGCTGACCGTCCCGCGCTCGCGGCCGAGCGCCGCACCGTGACCGGCAAGGCCGTCTCCCGTCTCCGCGAGGATGGCCGCCTGCCCGGCGTCGTCTTCGGGCACGGCACCGACTCCGAGCCCGTCTCCATCGACGCCCACGAGTTCGAGCAGCTGCGCAAGCACGCCGGCGCCTCCACCCTCGTCGACCTCAAGGTCGAGGGCGGCAAGGCACGGCCCGTGCTGATCAGCGGCATCCAGGTCCACCCGGTGAACCGCCGGCCGCTGCACGTGGACCTGTTCGCCGTCCGGATGACGGAGGAGCTCACCGTCGAGGTCCAGCTCGTGGGCACGGGCGTCCCGGCCGCGGTCGAGAACGGCGGCACGCTCGTCCACCCGACCTCGAGCGTCAAGGTCCGCGCGCTGCCGGCCAACCTGCCCGACTCGCTGACGTACGACCTGTCGCCGCTGGTCGACTTCGACACGACGATCACGGTCGCCGACCTCGTCGTGCCGGAAGGCGTCACGATCCAGGCCGACCCGGCCGAGGTCATCGCCCGCGTCCTTGCGCCGCGCGTCGAGGAGGCCGTCACCGAGGCCGCCGAGGGCGAGGCCGCCGAGGGCGCCGCAGAGGGCGAGTCCACCGAGGCAGCCGCCGAGGGCGAGTCCGCCGAGGGCTGATCCGCGCGGCAGTGCCGCATCAACGTCGCGTTCGGAGCCGGCCCCCAGGGCCGGCTTCGTCGTGTGTTGGCCGGTGGTGCGGGTCGCGGCGTGGTTCTGGGTGCCCGTGCGTCGTGCGCAGCGGTCGTGGCCCGGCGGGCGTGCCCGCGCTCACGCGTTCGCTCGCTCCACGCGTTCGCGCTCCTCGCCGCACCCGCCCGCATCCCCGCGCGCTCCGCACGAGTCGCGGGTCGCCCTTGGGCCGCCCGGCGTTCCAACTGGCGGTTGGGTCGCTCGGTTGGAACACCCGGCGGTCCATCCGTCGACGATCACCCCAGGTGGAACGCGCCTGGTTCCAACCAGCGGTTGGGGCCGCTGCTTGGGTCGCCACGCGGTCCACGCGGGGCGGGATGCCACGAGTGCGCCGGGTGCGGACTGGAACTGGCCAGGGACCTGGCGGGACCGGACGGAACCACGGCGCGCCGGACCACGTGAGCACGCCGCGATCCGAACGCGCGACGTCAGCGGGTCCGGACGCCCGAGGCGTACACGATCGGCAGGCGCATCACCAGGTCCTCGGGCCGCATGGCGTGCAGGCGCTCCAGCAGCCGGTGCTCGAGCGCCTCGCGCTGCTCGGCGGCCATGGTGGCGAACTCGTCCTCGTCGTCGAACCGGGTCACGAAGCCGACGTACGCGTCGGGCGTGAACCGGTGCACGAGCTCGTCCGCCCGCGCCCGCGCACCCGAGAAGCCGGCGCGGCGCAGCTGGGCGACCGCGGCCGTGGGGGAGGGGACGTCATCGTTTCCCGGGTCGTCGTCGACGTCGTCAGCGGCCGCGTCCACATCGTCCTCGTCGTCCTCCCACCGCGGCTCGAGCCCCACGTCCCGCCGCGCCTCGTCGTAGGCGTCGTCACCCGCGAACCGCTCCCCGCCGCGCAGCCAGGTGACGTACGCCACCCGCCCGCCGGGCCGCAGGACGCGGCGCATCTCGCGCAGGGCCCGGAACCGCGAGGGCACGAGCTGGAGCACGAACGCCGACAGCACGAGGTCAAACGTGCCGTCCTCGAACGGCAGCCGGTCGGCCAGCGCCTGCGCGTACCGCAGCCGCGCCGCGTCCCCCGGCTCGAGGGTTGCAGCGATGCGTCGCGCGATCTCGAGCATCCCCGAGGACGCGTCGACGCCGTCGACCGCCACCGCCGGCCACCGCCGCAGCGCGTCGACCGCCATCGCGCCGGTGCCACAGCCCACGTCGAGGACCCGGCCCGCGCCCGCGGCGACGTCGGCCGCGACCTCGTCGAGGAGGCCGAGCGTGCCCGGCCGGTGGACGGGCGACCACCACGCCGCGTACCCCTCCGCGATCCGGTCGTAGCGCGCCTCCTGGTCGGTCACCCGCAGATCGTGCCACGTCGCTTTCGGGAACTTCGGCCCGGGTCGCCGGTTCCGGCGGCCGATGGCCCGGCCGGGCACACGGTGGATGCTGCGGAGCGTGGAGGGGCGTTTCCGGCGGCACGAACCCGCGAACGCGTCCGAAAGGGAGCCAGACATGAAGCGGATCCTGCTCGCCTACGACGGCACCGAGCCGGCCAAGCGAGCGCTCGCGCACACGATCCAGCTGGCGACGAGCTTCAACGCGCAGGTCGGCGTCATCAGCGTCGTCCCGCTGCGGGCGAGCCGGAACACCATCGACCCGTGGGACGATCGGTCCGTCCATGCCGAGGAGCTGCTCGAAGCGCGGTCCGAGCTCCGGCAGGCGGGGATCGAGCCCGAGCTGTATGAGCCGGGCGGCGACCCTGCGAAGACCATCGAGCGCCTCGCCGAAGAGCACGACTACGACACGATCATCATCGGCTCGCGCGGGCTCTCCAGTGTCGCCCGGGCGCTGCAGGGCAGCGTCTCCGAGCACGTCGCCACGCACGCGAACGCCACCGTGGTGGTGGCCCGATGACGCTCCTCGAGCCGCCGCCCGTTCCGGCAACCCCCCGCGGGCACGCCCACCACCTCTCGCGCCCCATCCTCGACGCCCTGCGATCCGGCCACGGACCGGCCCCGGTGGTCCTCCGCGGCCTGGCGCTCCTGGCCGACCCGGTCCTCAACAAGGACGCGGCCTTCACCGAGGCGGAGCGCGACGCCCTCGGGCTCCGCGGCCTCCTCCCGCCGCGGGTCGTGGACATCGACCAGCAGGTGGTACTGGAGCTGGAGCACGTTCGCCACAAGACCGACGACCTCGAGCGCTACATCGGCCTCGCCGCCCTCCAGGACCGCAACGAGACGCTGTTCCACCGCGTCCTCGGCGATCACCTCGAGGAGCTGCTGCCGATCGTGTACACGCCCACGGTCGGGCGCGCCTGCCAGGAGTTCAGCCACCTCTACCGCCGCCCGCGCGGGGTCTGGATCACGCCCGACGACGTCGACCGCGTGCCCGAGATCCTCCGTCACGCGGCCCGCGACGAGATCCGCCTCATCGTCGTCACCGACAACGAGCGGATCCTGGGCCTCGGCGACCAGGGCGCCGGCGGCATGGGCATCCCCATCGGCAAGCTCGCGCTGTACTCGGCGGCCGCGGGCATCCATCCGGGTCTCACCCTGCCCGTGTCGCTCGACGTGGGGACCGACCGCGAGGCCCTGCTCGCCGACCCGCTCTACGTGGGCTGGCGGCATCCGCGCCTGCGGGGCGAGGCCTACGACGCCGTCGTCGAGGCGTTCGTCGCGGGCGTGCGCGAGGTCCATCCGCGGGCCGTCCTCCAGTGGGAGGACTTCAAGCAGCACAACGCGATCCGCCTGCTCGCCCGCTATCGCAACTGGGTGTGCAGCTTCAACGACGACATCCAGGGCACGGCGGCGATCGCCGTGGCGACCATCCTGTCCGCCCTGCGCTCGTCGGGCCAGTCGCTCGAGGACTCGCGCATCGTGCTCGCCGGGGCCGGCGCGGCCGGGACCGGCATCGCCCGCCTCCTGGCCGTGGCGATGGTCGATGCGGGCCGGAGTCCGGAGGAGGCGAGGGACTCCATCGCGGTCCTCGACTCGCACGGGCTCGTGGTCGAAGGACGGGCGGCGCTCGATGACGACAAGCGCGACGCGGCCGTGTCGCGCGCCCTCGTCACCTCGATCGGCCTGGATCCCGACGTCGCCATCGGACTCGAGGAGGTCGTCCGGGCGTTCCGTCCGAGCGTCCTGCTCGGGACGACGGGGACCGGCGGCGCGTTCACCGAGGGCACGGTGCGCGCGATGGCCGCGGCCCACGAGCACCCGATCATCCTGCCGCTGTCGAACCCGACCATGAACACGGAGGCCCGTCCGGCCGACATCTTCGCGTGGACCGACGGCCGGGCCATCGTGGCCACGGGGAGCCCGTTCCCGCCGGTCGAGCTCGGCGGCTCGTCGCGGCGGATCCCGCAGGCCAACAACGCGTACGTGTTCCCGGGGATCGGCCTCGGGGCGATCGTGTCCGAGGCCCGGACCCTGCCGGAGTCGGCCTTCCTGGTCGCCGCCCGTCGGCTCGCGGACCTCGCTCCCGGCGACGCCCAGGCGTCCGGCCAGCTGTTCCCGCCCATCGGGGACCTGCGCTCGGTGGCCCGGGAGATCGCGATCGCGGTCGTCGCGCACCTCGGCGAGCTGGGCGTGGGCCGGCGGTTCACGCCGGACCAGATCCCCGCTGCCGTCGAGGCGGCGATGTGGCGCCCCGACTACGTCCCGTACGAGGCCGTCTAGCTCCCACACCTGTCCGCTCCGCGCAACACGACAACGGTACCCACGCGTCTCCGACCCGGCCGCAGCACCCGCGGCCCGCAGCCGGAGACCCGCCGATGTCGATGCCGAAGCCTGCCGCCCGCACGATCCTGCTGCTCGCGCTGGGGATCGGCATGCTCGTCGACGTCGTCATCCCGGGCAACGCGGCGGGCGTGAACGCGGCGCTGGTCGTGGCCGCGCTGCTGGCCGCGTCCGCGGCGGTGGCGGGCCGGGACGGCCTCCGCCGCGTGGACCCGGTCGATGCCTGGATCCCGGTGGCGGCGATCGGGTTCGCGGCGATGCCCGCCATCCGCGCGGACAGCTGGCTCGTCGCCGCCGACCTCATGCTCGCCGCGCTGCTGGGTGCGGCCGCCGGCGCGTGTCTGGGCGGGGCGCGGATCACGCGGGGGCTGGTCGCGGCAGTGCTCCGCACGGGTGTCGCGCTCGTCACCGGCGCCGTGACCGGGGCGGTGTCCGTGGTCGCCGCGCTCCGTCCCCGGCGCGCGCCCGCCACCGCGCCGGGCGACGCGGGCGGTGACGCCGTCTCCGAGCCGCCGTCCCGCCGCCTCCCGCCGTGGGTCGTGGGTCTCCTGCCCGTCCTCCGCGGCCTGCTCATCGCGCTGCCCGTGCTCGCGCTGTTCGCGCTCCTGTTCGCGTCGGCCGACGCGGTGTTCGCGGAGCTCGCGCGCACGGCGCTCGCGTGGCGCGTGGACCTCGACCTGACGACCGTCGTCGACCGCACCGCGTGGGTCACCGTGGTGGCCTGGGGGACCGCCGGTCTCCTGGCCCTGGCCGCCGGCCTGCTGCCGGAGCTGATCCCCGGCCGCGCGCCGGGCGGCGTGGGGCCGGACGGGGCGCGTGTCCCGGTGGACGGCCCGCCACCCCCGCCGTGGTGGACGAACCGGTCGCTGGGTGCCGCGAGCGTCACCGAGCTGCGCCAGCCGCTGCGCCTGGGGAGCGTCGAGGCCGCGACGGTGCTCGCGCTCGTCGCGGCGCTGTTCGCCGCCTTCGTCGTGCTCCAGCTCGCGTATCTGTTCGGCGGGCGGGACACGATGGCCGTCGCCGGCCTCACCTACGCGGAGTACGCCCGGCGCGGCTTCTTCGAGCTGGTCGCCGTGGCCGTCCTCGCCGGGATGCTCGTCGTCGCGCTCGACCTCGTGGTCGCGGTGCGTGGCCGGGCACAGCTCGTCGCCTCGCTGGCGCTGCTCGCACTCACCGCGATCGTCCTGCTGTCGGCCTTCGTGCGCCTCCGCCTGTACCAGGACATGTACGGCTGGACGGAGCTGCGCTTCGTGGTCCTCGTTGCGATCGGCTGGCTCGCGGTCGCGCTCGTCGCCACGGCGGTGCTCCTGCTCGGCCGGATGACCCGCTGGACCCTCCACGTGCTGGGGGTCATGGTCCTGCTGACCGTGGCCGGCATGAACCTCGTCGGGCCACAGGTCTTCGTCGCGGACCGCAACCTCGAGCGCACGCTCAACCCGGCGATCGTGCCGGCGGGCGGCCGCACCGGGCTCGACGGCAGCTACCTCGGCTCACTGGGCGACGAGGCGGTGCCGGCGGTCGTCGCCGCGTATGGCGCCCTCCCCGCCGCGGCGCGGGCGGAGCTCGACGGGTTCCTCTCCGCGCGTCGGACCGCGCTCGCCACGGAACCCGCGCTCCGGGGGTGGCCTGCCTGGAACCTCACCCGCGAGCGGGCACGCGCCGCCCTGGCGGGCTGGGCGCCGGCCGGGCGCTGAGGCCCGGCCGGCGCGACCGCTCCCCCCGGACGGTCAGCTCCCCCCGGGTCCCTCGCCCCAGCCGGGAATGGGTCCCGCGCCCGCGCCCGGCTTCGGCGCGATCCGCCGGAACAGCCAGCGCGCGACCAGCGCGATGAGCAGCACGATCGCGAGGACGGGGAGCCACACGATCGTGAACCAGATGGCGCCCGACACGATGGTCTGGCCGGCCCCGATCAGGGTGGCGAACGCGCCGTCCACGTCCGAGCGCGGGTCCCAGCCCTGCGCCTGCTGCTGGACCTGGACGACCTCCAGGCCGAAGGTCGTGACCAGCGTCCCGTAGGCGACCTGGTCCTGGAGCTGGGCCCGCTGGCCCTCGAGCTGCTCGATCTGCCCCCGGACCTGCGTGAGCTGCGCCTCGACCTCGAGCAGGTCGCTGACCTTGCCGGTCCCCTTCGCGATCTCCTGGAGCGAGACCTCGCTCGCGCGGAGGTTCCGGATGCGGGCTTCCAGGTCCACGATCTGGCCGCCGACCTCCGTCGCCTGGGTCTGCTCGGCGACGACCTTGGTCGCGAGCCCGCGGAGGTCGTCGATCGCGTCCTCCCAACGGGTCGCCGGGATGCGGTAGGTGATCGTGGCGACGGACCGGTCGCCGTCGTTCGACTCCTGCGAGGCGCCGATGTACCCGCCCGTGGCGAGCACGGCCACCTTCGCCTTGGCGAGCGCGGCCGCGAGGTCGTCGACGACGAGCTGCAGCGACCCCGTGTAAACGATCTTGAGGTCGTCGCGGGGCGCGCCGTTCGTGCCTTGGCCGGTGAGGTCGTCCGGCAGCTCGCCGCCCGCCGCTGCGGGTGCTGCCGAGGGGGCCGCGGACGGGGCGGCCATCGCCTCACCGTCGGCGGCAGGGATCGGAGCCCCCACCGTTGAGAGCACCCTCGACGAGGCGCCGCCGCCGCAGGCGGCGACGACCACTGCGGCGACCGCCGCGAGGATGAGCAGTGACGCGCGGAGCGGAGCGCTCCGACGACCGGGTTCCCCCATGGTCGTGTACCTCCGATGGGCGCGCTCCCCGCGCCCGGAGCCGCCGCGGATGCGGCGCTGGGGGGACGTGCCGGTGACCCGGCCGGTTCCACGTCCGGATGCTGCGCCCGCCACCCGCAGCCGGCGCTCCGGGATGTCCCGCAACGCCGGTCGCGTGCTTCCCGTCCCGATCGGGCGCGGTATCGTGCGGCCATGCGACTCCCGTTCGCGCCCCCCGTGGAGCCCATGCTCGCCAAGGCGAGCGACGCCCTGCCCGAGGGCGACGGCTGGCTGTACGAGCCCAAGTGGGACGGCTTCCGCGCGCTCGTCTTCCGCGACGGCGACGAGCTGTACATCCAGAGCCGCGACCTCAAGCCCCTCGACCGCTACTTCCCCGAGCTCGCCGAGCCGCTCAAGGCGAACATCCCCGAGCGCTGCGTCCTCGACGGAGAGGTGGTCATCGCCGGTCCGGACGGGCTGGCGTTCGAGTCGCTGCTCCTGCGCATCCACCCGGCGGCGTCGCGGGTGAACATGCTGGCCGCGGAGACGCCGGCGAGCTTCGTCGCCTGGGACCTGCTCGCGCTGGGCGACGAGGACCTGCGAGCCGTGCCGCAGGGCGAGCGCCGGGCCCGGCTGGAGCAGGCGTTCGCGACCGTCCAGCCACCGATCCACCTGACGCCCGCCACCCGGGACCGATCGCTGGCCGCGGACTGGTTCGACCGGTTCGAGGGCGCGGGCCTCGACGGCGTGGTCGCCAAGCGCCTCGAGGGCACGTACCAGCCGGGCAAGCGGGCGATGCTCAAGATCAAGCACGAGCGCACGGCGGACTGCGTGGTCGCCGGGTTCCGGTGGCACAAGAACGGCCCGGGCACCCACGTCGGCAGCCTGCTGCTCGGCCTGTTCGACGGCGAGGGCCACCTCCACCACGTGGGGATCACCAGCTCGTTCACGTGGGACAGGCGCGAGGCGCTCGTGGCGGAGCTCGCGCCGCTGCGCGAGGGGGCGCTCGAGGGCCACCCGTGGGGCGAGTGGGCGGAGTGGGCGTCGGCGGGGTCGGCGGACGCGTCCGGGCAGCGGCTCCCGGGCGCGACGAGCCGCTGGAACCGGGGCAAGGACCTGTCGTGGGAGCCGCTGCGGGCGGAGCGGGTCGTCGAGGTCGCGTACGACCACCTCCAGGGCGACCGATTCCGGCACGCGACGACGTTCCGCCGCTGGCGGCCCGACAAGCAGCCCGCCGACTGCCGCTACGACCAGCTGGAGACGACGGCGCCGTACGAGCTCGCGCGCATCTTCGGCGGCAGCTGACGCCCGTGCCCCGCCGGCCGCCCCCCGAGGCTCCGCGATGATGCCGCAGCTCGACGTGCCGGCCGGCCTGGTGGGGACGCTCGCGATCATCGCGTTCGGCCTCGCGATCGTCGCCATCGTCGTCGCGCCGATCGTCGCGCGGAGCCGCGGCTCCACGGGCCTCGGTGCCGCGCTCGCGCTCGTCCCCTTCGCCGTCCTGACCGTGGCCGCGGTGCTCGCCGCGGCCGCCGCCGCCCTGGGGACCGTGGCGAACCAGGCGGCGGGCGTGCGCGAGGTCACGACCGCCGGCCTCGCGCTCATCTGCATCACGCCCGTCCTGGGCGCCCTGTTCGTCCGCCTGCGGTACGGGCCCACGGGCGATCGCACGTTCCAGCAGCAGATGGCCGGCAACGCCGTGAGCTCGATGCTGCTCGTCGCGATCCTGTTCGAGGTGCTCGTGGTGACGGGCTTCCTGATCGGCGTCGCGGTCGGGTTCTTCGTGGGCACGCCGCTGCTCGTGGGCCTCGCCTTCGCGGGCATCTCCGTCCTCGGGACCGCGGGCGCGACGCTGTTCGCGCTCAACAGAGGCGACGCCTTCATCCTCGAGCTCTCGAAGGCCCGCAGGGCGGACCCGTCGAACGCCCGGGAGGCGATGCTCCGCAACGTGGTCCAGGAGCTGGCGCTGGGGGCGAACCTGCCTATGCCCGAGGTCTACGTCATCGACGCCGGGGCCGCGAACGCGTTCGCCGTCGGCCGGGACACCACCCACGCCTCGATCGCGGTGACCCGCGGACTGCTCGAGCTCCTGGACCGCGAGGAGCTCCAGGGTGTCGTGGCGCACGAGCTCGGGCACATCGCGAACCTCGACTCCCGCCACGGGCTCATCGTGGCGCTGCTCGTGGGAGCCGTCGTCGTCCTCACGGACCTGTTCTTCGAGGCCGTCGTCGAGATGGCGCAGCACCCGTCCATCGGCGGCGACGACATCGGCGAGGTGGTCGCGGGGCTCGTGATGTGGCTCGTGATCTCGCTGCTCGCGATCCTCTTCGCGGGCACGCTCAAGCTGTTCGCGCCGCTCGCCGCGCGCGCCGTCCAGGCGGCCGTGTCGCGGGACCGCGAGTACCTGGCCGACGCCACGTCAGTGAGCATCACCCGCAACCCGGCGGGGCTCGAGTCGGCGCTGCGCAAGCTGGACGCCGACCCGACGCGGCTCCTCGACGCGAACCGCGGCACGCAGCACCTGTGGATCGTGAACCCGCTCAAGGAGGCGAGCGAGGGCGGCCACGGCTGGTTCGACACGCACCCGGCGACCGCGGACCGGATCGCGCGCCTGCGCGCGCTCGCCGGACAGGACGCCCGTCGCGATGCGGAGCCTTCGGCGGCTGCCGCCACGTAGCCGAGGGTGCGCCGCGCGGCCCCTGGTCGGTGCCGCGCCGCGCGCAGGGTCAGGCGCCCTGGGCCCGGGCGACGGCCGCGAGGAGCCGTGGCGTCTCGTCGTGGGCGATCGCGACGATGCGCGTCCCCTCGGCCAGGTCGGCGAGCGTGTACGAGGCGGTGAAGTCGTAGACGGGGTCGTGGGCGGCCGTGTGCAGCGACCAGGTCACCGTCGCGTGCGCGATCCCCGGCGTCACCTCCGCGACGTCGAGGCGCGTGATGGTCGCCCCCGCCACGCCCAGCAGGCGGTACGCGCCGACGATGCGCTGGACCTGGGGCGCCCACGCGTCGGCGGTCGGGACGGACCTGACGGTGACCCCGTCACCCTCGCCGACGACCTGGACCGGGAACGCATAGCAGCCGGCGATCGCCGCCACGTCGAAGGACTCGAAGGTACGGCGATAGGCGTCGATGAACGCCTCGGCGGCGGCGCGGTCAGGCATCGGGCTCCTCGCTGCTGGTGCGGGCACGGCGGGTCGGCTTGCGGCCGGCCATCCACGCGGCGCGCTCGTCGTCGGACAGGCTGCCCCAGTCGTCCGGGGCGGCGTCCGGGTCCAGCGGTTCCTGGGGCGGGCGCAGGTCCTCCGGGACGTGGATCAGGTTGAGGCGCAGCCGGTACCAGGCGTAGGCGCGTCCGCGCATCGCGGTCTCGATGACGTCCGCGGGCTCCAGGTGTGCGGCGGCCTCCGGGTGGCGGGCCTTCCAGCGCTCCAGCCCCTCGTAGACCTCCGCCCTGGTCGGGGCGCGCCCGAGCTCGATCACCGGGATGCTCGACTTCCGGCGACCCGTGGGCGACGGCCGAGATCCCTCCCACTCGGTGGTCAGGCCGGCGTTGGGGTCACCCGCGGCGACGGCGGCCGCACGTTGCTCCGCGACCTCGGGCGGGGGACCGCCGTCCTTGCCCCTGCCGGCGTATTCGTCCGGCTTGCGGCGCATCCTGGAGGGCTGGACGCGGGGCGGCTCGCCCTCCTGCTTGGCGTAGTTCGGGGGCCACGGGGCGTCGCCCTCGCCCTCCGCCTCGTGGCGCGCCGAGAGCTCCAGGAGGGCGTCGAGCGTGCCCACCGCCTCGTCGATGCCCGCCCCCGCGTCGCCCCGCTGCGCGTAGATCGCGGGCACGGTGGCGAGGGTGAAGTCCTCCATGACGACGTGCGGCACCTCGTCCCAGCGGAGCGGGAACGAGACCCGGGCGTCTGGCGTGGGCCGCACCGAGTACGCGGAGGCGACGGTCCGGTCCTTCGCGTTCTGGTTGTAGTCGAGGAACACGCCGTGGCGCTCCTCCTTCCACCACTTGGAGGTCGCGATCGCCGGCGCCCGCCGTTCCACGTCCCGGGCGAGGGCCAGCGCGGCGCGACGGACCTGCGGGTACGTCCAGCGGGGCTCGATCCGGACGTTGACGTGGATTCCCCGCGAGCCGGAGGTCTTGGGCCAGCCGGTCAGGCCCACGGCCACGAGCGACTCCTGGACGACGAGCGCGACCTCGCGCACCTGCGACCAGGGCACGCCCGGGACCGGGTCCAGGTCCACGCGCAGCTCGTCCGGGTGGTCGAGGTCCTCCGCGCGGACCGGGTGCGGGTTGAGGTCCATGCAGCCCAGGTTCGCGATCCAGGCGAGGCCCGCGGCTTCGTCCACGACGAGCTCGTCGGCGGTCCGGCCGCTCGGGAACGTCAGCGTGGCGACGCGCATCCAGTCCGGCTTGTTGTCCGGCGCCCGCTTCTGGAAGAACGGCTCCTTCTCGGCGCCGTCCACGAAGCGCTTGAGCGCCATCGGCCGGCCGCGCACGCCGGTGAGGGCGCCGTCGGCGACCGCGAGGAAGTACCGGACGAGGTCGAGCTTCGTGTGCCCGGCGCGCGGGAAGTAGACCTTGTCAGGGTTGCTGATCGACACCTCGCGGCCGCCGATCTCGAGGATCTCCTTGCGGGACGGCATGTGCGGATCCTAGGCGGTCACGTCCGGACGATGTGCAGCCGGCCGCGGCGCTCGAACCGGTAGCCCGGCCGCCCGCTGAAGTACTCGTGCACGGCCGTGCGGCAGCCGGACCACGTGTCGTAGTCGTCGACCACGATCCGACCGCCGATCGCCAGCAGGGGCGCGATTCGGGTCAGACAGGTCATCGTGGAGGCATACCAGTCGCCGTCGAGGTGCGCGAAGGCGACGGGCTCGTCCAGGACGAGCGTGTCCTCGAACCGCCCCTGGACGAGGTCCACGTTGCTGGGCCCGACCGGCAGCCCGTGACGCACGAAGGAGTCGGTCACCTCCGCCAGGAGCTCGTCGCGGTAGCCGTAGTAGGTGTCTCCGCCGACGCCCTGGGAGCGACCGGCGACGATCGTGGCGTAGCGCTTGTGGACGTCCTCGCCGTCCTTCTCCGACGGCGGCGGGATCATGCCGAACACGTCGTAGACCTTCATCCGCCGCCCGGGTGCCTTGGCGGCCGCGAGCGTGATCGCCGAGCCGCCACGCGCCGTTCCTGCTTCGATCACGAGGCCCTCGATCCCGTCCGCCTCGACGGCCTGGACCATCGCGGCGAGCGTCCGAAGGCTCGTGACGTCGAGATAGCTCAAGTGCTCGGCGCGGACGCCCGCGATGACGCGCTCGATCTCGGGCCCGAGGGGGCTCGTCACCGGCCCGAGCTCGACCGGGTTGTGAAGCGAGCCCGCCGGTCCGATCCGCTCGTCGCCGCCCGCGGGCGCATCGCCCGCCCGCTCGCGCAACCGCGCCGCGACCTCGCGCCACCGCGTCTGCTCGAAGGTGAGCGCCGCGTCCCAGGGCTTGCCGAAGGACGCCCAGTGGATGAGCTTCGGCTCCGCCACGTCCTCCAGCACCGGCATCACGTTCCACCGGGGGTCCACGAGGCCGCGGCGCGGGCCGAGGTAGCCCAGCATCGTGTCCTGGTCGTGGAGCCCGTATCGCTCCACCCAGCCGAGATAGGTCGACGTGAATCGGTCGCGGCGCATGCGGTCGAGATCCATCACGAGGACGCCGGCGTTGAGCGCAGGGTGCCCGAAGCCGTGTGCGTGGCTCACCCGGCGGCGGAGCTCCGTCGCCAGGGGCTCCTCGAGACCGCGGCCGGCGCGCTGCCACTGGCTCGCCTCGCTCACGTTCGAGTCGCGTGCCGCGACGGGGAAGCCACCGAGATCTGTCGCCGCGAGCTCGCACACGTCGCCGAACATCAGCGTGTCGACGTCCAGGTACACGACCCGCGCCACCTCGGTCAGGATGTCCGGCAGCAGCAGCCGGTCCATGGTCGAGACGGTGATGTGAGCGGGGACGCGTCGCGGCCTGCCGTCCGTCCCGCCGAAGCTGATGGTGTCGCACGGCAGGAACGTGATCGGCAGCGACGGGAAGGCGCCCGCGAGCCACGACTGGTACGCATCGCTGAGTCCCCGCGAGAGCACCCACAGCCGCAGCGGTCCGGACGCGTTCGCGACGATGGACTCGATGAGCACCGCAGCCGGCGTCGTCAGGTTCTGGTCGTAGGCGAGGACGACATCGGTCACGGCGCCCGGGTCGACGGCGTCATGGGGCCCGAAGCGGCGCCTGGCGGCCGCGGTCACCGCCACGGCGGCCGCAACGTCGATCGTCGTGGGCTCGTCTTCGACGGGCTCCGCGAAACGCGCCTTCGCCTCCTCGACCCGGGCAGCCGTCAGCTCCCGCCACAGCTCGTACACCTCGGACGCCGTCGCGCCGCCGAGGATCCGCTCGAACACCGCGGCCGTGAGGTCGCGGATGCCCTCGCGCATCTCGTCGAGGCGGAGATCGCCCGGCTGCATGCCCGTCAGCCCCGCGAACCGCACGTCGCCGGGGTTCCGCGTCCGGAACTCCACCGGCACGCCGAGCGAGGTCAGCGGGAGGTACGCGTGGAGGCGGCCGGTCACGACCCGGTCGAGGTCGCGCTGATAGTCGGCGAGCGCTCGGTCCGCCGCGCGCAGGCCCTCCGCGGCGGTCAGGTAGCGGTACTCGTCCGACTGGTGCCCGTATGTCCGCACGGTCCGGGCGTTGCGGCCCGCGGCGCTCGGCGGCTGGTCGATGACGCCCACCGCGCCACCGCCGCGGTACGCCTCGGAGCGAGTCGGGAAGAGCGAGTCGACCGTCGACGTGAGACAGCCGCTGAAGAACGCGTCGACGCCCGCGCCCAACAGGAGGAACACCGTCGTCCAGTCCCGGCAGCCGACCGGCCCGTGCGCGCGCAGGTACGCCAGCGCCGCGTCGCTGAGCATGTCGAGCCGGTTGACGTGGAACGACAGGAACAGCGGCCGGATGGCCGGGTGGTAGGGGAAGTCGTACCGCAGGTCGAACAGCGAGTGCATGTGCCAGCCGAACGCGATCAGCCACGTTCCGTCCGGCACGTCGCGACCGGTGCTGAAGTCGCGGTCGACCGGGATGAGGTGCAGCGCGCCGCCGACGCCGGGGCGACGGAGGTCTGCCCTGACCCGACCCTGCAGCTCGGTCGCGACCTCCCCGAGGCCCCCCTCACCGGTGATCGTGACGTCGACGAGGCGCGCGATGTTGCCGACGAGGGACAGGGTCTGGATGTAGTCGCCGAGGTTCCCCGAGGTGAGCACGTGATCCGGGCTCTTGTAGTCGAGGATGCCGATGGGGATCGACCCGGGCGGCACCTGCGCCGGCGCAGGCTCCAGCCATCGTTCGATGAGCGCCAGCGCGTAGCGACGCCGATCGTCGAGCTCGAGCGCCGGCCGTTTGCGGAGCTCCTCGACGAGCGCTGCGGTCGGTGCCCGGTGGCCCATGGCGAGGAACCGGCCGGCCAGGTCGACGGCCACCGCGGCATCCATCGATCGATCCGGCACCGACACCGCCATCGCGACGGCGAGCCCGTCGTCGGTGCCGTCGGCCAGCGCCGCGTCCACGGCCTCCACCGGCACGGTCGCGGCGAGCGTGGCGGGGTCGAGGTCGCGGAATCGCGCCCACGCGCGGTGGAGCTGGCGACGGCGGTGATGGAGGACCCCGTGGCCGATTGCCGAGGCGGTTGCGCCGCCCGGCAGTCGGCCGACGCCCTCGGCGAGCGACCAGGCGGCGTGGTGCTCGACCTGCTCGGCGAGTGCCGCGACCGCCGCTGCCGTCGCCCGCTCGAGCGACTCGCCGCGCTCGATCGCGTGGGCGAACACGGCCTCGGCATGGTGTCGGGCGGCGGTCTTGCGGATCCCGGGTCCGGCCGCTGCGTCGGGAGTCGCGGTTCCGTCGCGTCCGAGCACGGCCGTCGCCAGGCGCGTCCACTCGCCGACGTACCACGAGTCGGGGCGTCGGGCGCCGGATCCGCCGCGGGCCGCACGGCTGCCGCCGTCCCCTCGGCCCACGGTCGCGCCCAGCGTCGAGATCGCCTTCACGCGGACCCGGCGCAGCGCGCCGCCGCGCGTCTCCGCCCGGGACAGGTCGGCCAGGAGGTGGCGGATCCTGACCCGGCGTCCGCTCATCGCGTGGGCCGCCGCCGGGGCGTGGGATCGGCCTGCCGTGCCGAACAACGCGATCCCGTCGGAAGACGCACCTGCCACCTCTGCTTGGGCCGCGGCGATCCGACGGCTCGGTCGGAGAGTGTACCGGTGGGTCCGTGACGGCTGCGTCAGCGCCGCCCGGGATCGTGCGCCGCCGCGCCGCGGACGATGTCGATTCCGGCGGTCCGCGTTCGTCGCTACGATGCACGGGCCGGACGGGCCGGCCTGCTGGACCGGACAGGAGACCGCATGCGTTACCTGCTGCTGATCGCGAGCGAGCCGCCCGCCACCCCGCCGAGCGACGCGGACTGGGCCGCGATGCTCGAGCAGTACAACGAGTTCGGGGCGTGGGCCGGCGAGAAGGGCTGGGTGCTGGGGGGCGAGGCCCTGGAGGACGTGTCCACGGCAACGACCGTGAGCATCCGGGACGGGCAGCGGATCGTGACCGACGGGCCGTTCGCCGAGACGAAGGAGCACCTGGGCGGCTACTACGTCATCGACGTCCCCAGCCTCGACGACGCGATCGAGACGGCGTTCCGGATCCCGGGTGCGTCCATCGGCAGGATCGAGATCCGCCCGATCAAGGAGTTCGGCTGAGCGCAGCCCACGGCGAGGTCGTCGCGCGGGTCTTCCGCGAGGAGCACGGACGGGCCATCGCCACGCTGATCCGGGTCCTCGGCGACTTCGACCTCGCCGAGGAGGCGGTCGCGGACGCGTACGTCACGGCGCTCGAGCGCTGGCCGGCCGACGGCGTCCCGAACAACCCGGGGGCATGGATCACGACGACCGCTCGCAACCGTGCCATCGACCGGGTCCGCCGCGACCGCGTCTTCGCGGGCAAGGCGGCACTCGTGGCGCGTGACGCGGCGTTCGACGCCTCGGCCCGCCGGGGCGCGCTGCTGGCGGCGGTGGAGGACGAGATGCACCCGATCCCGGACGACCAGCTGCGCCTGATCTTCACCTGCTGTCACCCGGCGCTCGCGCCCGAGACCGCCGTGGCGCTGACGCTGCGGACGCTGGGCGGGCTGACGACGCCGGAGATCGCCCGGGCGTTCCTCGTGCCGGAGCCGACGCTCGCCCAGCGGCTCGTGCGGGCGAAGAAGAAGATCCGCGACGCCGGGATCGCGTACGAGGTCCCCACCGGGGACCGCCTGGCCGACCGGCTGGACGCCGTGCTGCGCGTGCTCTATCTCGTGTTCAACGAGGGCTACGACGCCTCGTCCGGGGACGCGCTCATCCGGCGCGACCTGTGTGCCGAGGCGATCCGCCTCGCCCGGGTCGTGGCGACGCTGATGCCGTCCGAGCCCGAGGCGCTGGGCCTGCTCGCCCTGCTGCTCCTCACCGACGCGCGGCGGCCGGCACGCGAGGGCCCGTCGGGCGAGCTCGTGCGGCTCGAGGACCAGGATCGTGGGCGGTGGTCGCGGCCGGCGATCGTCGAGGGTGCCGCGCTCGTCGAGCGTGCGCTGCGCATGGGTCGCGTCGGGCCGTACCAGCTCCAGGCGGCGATCGCGGCCGTCCACGACGAGGCGCCGACGGCCGCGGCGACGGACTGGGCGCAGATCCTCGGGCTGTACGAGGTGCTCCTGCGCGTCGCCCCGTCGCCCGTCGTCGCGCTCAATCGCGCGGTCGCGGTCGCCGAGGTGTCGGGTCCGGCCGCCGGGCTGGCCGCGGTCGACGCCATGGCCGGCGACCCGTCGCTCGACGGCTACCGGTACTTCCACTCGGCGCGCGCGGATCTCCTGCGGCGCCTGGGGCGCTGGGCCGAGGCCGCGGACGCCTACGGGCGCGCGCTCGAGCTGGCCGAGAACGGCCCCGAGCGAGCGTTCCTCGAGCGCCGGATCGCGGAGGTCCGCGCTCGCGGGACCGCGGGCTGACACCGCCCGATGCGCCTCCGCCGCGAACGTGCCGGTGGGCGCCCGTGTCGGTCGGTCGACCGGGATCCGAAGGCACCGTCCATCGTGTCTGCGCGCGCGAGTCACGTCAGACTCGGATCGATGGGTCCGGTGCGTGATCCCGTCGTCGAACCCGCGTTTCGCGACGTGGGCACGCACAGGGGCGCGCGAGCGAGTCCGTGGCGACTCGGGAGCGGGCGACCCTTGCGCCACCACGGACGCGTGCTCAGCCCGCCTGCGGGACCTCCGCCATGAGCCCGATGTTGTTGTCGTCCGGGTCCTTCGTGAACGCCATCCACAGCTCGTTCGTGCCGTCGCGATGGACGACGTGCGCCGGGTGCGTGAACACGACCCCGCGGCCCTCGAGCGCCGTGACGGCGGCCGCGATGTCCGGGACGCGGAAGTACAGCGTCGCGCGGCCGCGGAAGTCGGGCGCCTCGGGCTCGGCGAGGTAGAGGCGGACGCCGTCCGCGTCGAAGAACGCCATGTGCGGGAACGCGAACAGGAAGCGCATCCCCAGCGCGTCGCGATAGAAGGCCGTCGCCCGCTCCGCGTCGCGGACGGGGATCATGACCTGGCCGATCGTGGCCAGGCCGAACGTCGTCTCGGTCATCGGGAAGCCTCCGGTTCGAGGTGTTCGAGGACGTCGAGGGCGCGCTCGAGCGCGTCCAGCTGGTCGGGGGTGAGCGTGTCGAGGTCCGCGGCGAGGCGCTCGATGCGGCGGGCCCGGCCGCGCTCCATGAGCCGGCGTCCGTCCGGGGTCACCGTCAGGCGGACCTGGCGGCGATCGCCCTCGACGGCGGTCCGGCCGACGAGCCCGTCCCGGACGAGGGCGTCCACGATCCGGGTCATCGTGGGCGTCGCGACGCCCTCCCGGCGGGCGAGCGCGCCGAGCGACTGCGGCCCGCCATAGACGAGCACGCTCAGGGCGGACAGGCGGGCGCCCGTGACGCCGTCCGCGCCGTCGTCGCGCGAGATCCGCCGCAGCAGGTGGATCGCGGCCGAGTTGAGCCGGTTGGCGACCTCGACGTGGCGCTCCGCCGGCAGGTCCTCGGGGAGGGGACGACGCGGCACCGGATCTCCATAGGGTGGCTAACTGGTAGCAATGCTACCGATCCGCCACCGGGTGTCAACCCGTCCGGCTGTGGCAGGATCACGGTGTGACCACCAGCCGCGCCGCCGACAGCCACGACCGGATCCGCGTGCACGGGGCGCGGGTCAACAACCTCAAGGACGTCAGCGTCGAGCTCCCCAAGCGCCGCCTGACGGTGTTCACCGGCGTCTCGGGCTCGGGCAAGAGCTCGCTGGTGTTCGGGACCATCGCCGCGGAGTCCCAGCGGCTGATCAACGAGACCTACAGCGCGTTCGTCCAGGGCTTCATGCCCACGCTGGCCCGGCCGGACGTGGACGTGCTGGAGGGCCTGACCACGGCGATCATCGTGGACCAGGAGCGCATGGGCGCCAACGTCCGGTCGACGGTCGGGACGGCGACGGACGCGAACGCGCTGCTGCGCCTGCTGTTCAGCCGCCTGGGCACGCCGCACATCGGTCCGCCCACCGCGTACTCGTTCAACATCCCGATGCGCAAGGCGAGCGGGGCGATGACCGTGGACCGCGGCAAGGGCGAGCGGATCGTGGTCCGCGACGCCATCTACCACGGCGGCATGTGCCCCCGCTGCGAGGGCATGGGCTCCATCACGGACATGGACCTCACCCAGCTCTACGACGCCACGAAGTCGCTGAACCAGGGTGCGCTCAAGGTCCCCGGCTACAGCATGGACGGCTGGTACGGCCGGATCTTCACCGGCTGCGGCTTCTTCGACCCGGACAAGCCGATCGGCCAGTACACGAAGACCGAGCTCGACGACCTGCTCCACAAGGAGCCGACGAAGATCAAGGTCGACGGCATCAACCTGACCTACGAGGGCCTGATCCCGAGGATCCAGAAGTCGATGCTGTCCAAGGACGTCGACACGCTGCAGCCGCACATCCGGGCGTTCGTCGAGCGCGCGGTGACCTTCACCGCCTGCCCCGATTGCGGCGGCACCCGGCTCAACGAGCCGGCCCGATCGTCGAAGATCGCCGGCATCAACATCGCCGAGGCCTGCGCGATGCAGATCGACGAGCTCGCCGCGTGGCTGCGCGGCCTGGACGAGCCGTCGGTGGCCCCCCTGCTGGCGGGCCTCCAGCACACGTTCGACTCGTTCGTCGAGATCGGGCTCGGCTATCTCTCGCTCGATCGACCCTCGGGCACGCTGTCGGGCGGCGAGTCCCAGCGCACCCGGATGATCCGCCACCTGGGCTCGTCGCTGACCGACGTCACCTACGTCTTCGACGAGCCGACGATCGGGCTGCACCCGCACGACATCGACCGGATGAACGTCCTGCTCCGGCGGCTGTGCGACAAGGGCAACACGGTGCTCGTCGTCGAGCACAAGCCCGAGGTGATCGCGATCGCCGACCACGTCGTCGACCTGGGCCCGGGCGCCGGGTCCGCGGGCGGCGAGGTGGTGTTCGAGGGCACGGTGGAGGCGCTGCGTGCCAGCGCGACCCTGACCGGGCGGCACCTCGATGACCGCGCCAGCCTCAAGCCGGCGGTGCGCGCCCCGACGGGGCGCCTGGAGGTGAGGGGCGCCAACGCGAACAACCTGCGAGACGTCGACGTCGACATCCCGCTCGGCGTGCTGGTCGTCCTGACCGGCGTCGCCGGATCGGGCAAGAGCTCGCTGGTCGACGGGTCGGTCGCAGGCCGCGAGGGCGTCGTCGCGATCGACCAGGGCGGGATCAAGGGCTCGCGCCGCAGCAACCCGGCGACGTACACGGGGCTGCTGGACCCCATCCGCACGGCGTTCGCCAGGGCCCACGGCGTGAAGCCGGCCCTGTTCAGCGCCAACTCCGAGGGTGCCTGCCCCACGTGCAATGGCGCCGGCGTGATCTACACCGAGCTCGGGTTCATGGACACGGTCTCCACGACCTGCGAGGACTGCGAGGGCAAGCGCTACGAGGCGTCCGTCCTGGAGTACCGCCTGGGCGGTCGGGACATCAGCGAGGTGCTGGCGATGTCGGCAACGGAGGCGGAGGCGTTCTTCGCCACCGGCGAGGCGCGGACGCCGGCCGCACACGGGATCCTCCAGCGGTTCATCGACGTCGGGCTGGGCTACCTGCGGCTCGGCCAGCCGCTCCCCACGCTCTCCGGCGGCGAGCGCCAGCGGCTCAAGCTCGCCACCCACCTGGGCGAGAAGGGCGGCATCTACATCCTCGACGAGCCGACGAGCGGCCTCCACCTCGCCGACGTCCGCCAGCTGCTCGGCCTGCTCGACCGGCTCGTGGACGGCGGCAAGTCGGTCATCGTCATCGAGCACCACCAGGCGGTCATGGCCCACGCTGACTGGATCATCGACCTCGGGCCCGGCGCCGGCCGCGACGGCGGCCGGGTCGTGTTCGAGGGAACCCCCGCCGACCTCGTGGCCGCCCGCTCGACGCTCACCGGCCAGCACCTCGCCGCATACGTCGGCGCCTGAACCGGCGGCGTTCGTCGTGCCGGCGCTGACGTGCGGCTGCACGCAGCCGCCGCCCGGCTTCACGCCGGCGCCATGGCCGGTTCGCTACCCCACCGACACCCCGAGCGCGCCGAGCAGCGTCACCCCGAGCAGGATCGCGTTGAGCGCGACGACGAGCGACACCGCCCCCCAGGCGAGCACGTTGCCCCAGCGCCCGTTGACGTAGGCCCCCATCAGCCGCTTGTCGTTCACCAGCAGCACGAGGAACACGAGCACGATCGGGAGGAGCAGGCCCTGCAGGTTCTGGGACCCGACGATGATCCCGACGAGGGATCCCTCGGGCACGAGGAGCACCACGATCGCGCCCAGCGCCAGCACGAACGTGTAGATCCCGAAGAACACGGGCGCGTCGCTGAACCGCTTGCCCACGCCGCTCTCCCAGCCGAAGGCCTCGCAGATCACGAACGCCGTGGAGATCGGCATGATCGTCGCCGCCAGCACCGAGGCCCCGAACAGCCCGATCCCGAACAGCACCTCGGCGAAGGGGCCGGCGACCGGTTCCAGCGCCTTGGCGGCGTCCGCGGCCGACGTGATCGTGAGCGCCGCCCCGCCGGCCACGACCGCGGCCGCGGTGGCCACCACGATGAACACCGCGATGACGTTGGTCCAGACGGACCCGACGACCGCGTCTGCCTGCTCGAGCCGCAGCTCCTCCTCGCCGATGCCCTTCTCCGCCACCGCGCTCTGCAGGTAGAACTGCATGTACGGGGTGATGGTCGTGCCGACGACGGCGACGAGCAGCAGCAGCGTCGCGGGGTCGAGCGGCAGCGTCGGGGTCACGAACGCCTTGAACACGGGCGTCCAGTCGTCGGTCGCCATGATCGCGGCGATGGGGTAGGCGAGGAACACCAGCATCACGAGCAGGAACACGCGCTCCACGATCCGGTACGACCCGAACAGCACCAGGCTCCAGATCGCGACAGCCACCACCGGGACCGTGACGATCTTGGGGATGCCGAAGATGTCCAGCGCCGCCGCCGCGCCGGCCATGTTCGCGATCGTGTTGGCGACGTTCGCCAGCAGCAGCACGCCCATCGCGAACACGGTCCAGCGGACCCCGAACCGCTCCCGGATCAGGTCGGACAGGCCCTGCCCCGTGATGACGCCGAGCCGCGCCACCATCTCCTGGACGATCGCGAGGATCAGGATCGTCAGCGGGAAGATCCAGAGCATCGTGAGGCCCGTCTCGGCGCCCAGCACGGAATAGGTCGTGAGGCCACCGGCGTCGTTGCCGGCGACGCCCGCGATGATCCCGGGTCCCATGACGGCGAGGAACGCGAGCAGCCCGCGGCGGCGGAAGCGGCCGCGGAGACGCGGGACGGGAACGTCCGGGAGGCGCGAGGCGACCCGGCCGCGCTGCGCGACCACCATGTCCCGCAGGCCCCGCCCGATGGTCACCCGCGGCCCTCGCCGGCCGCGGCCGGCGTCTTCGGCTCGTCGTCGCGGTCCGCGCGCGCGAACACGCGCGGCAGGCGTCGCCGCCACGCGCTGGGCGCGACGGTGTCGATGGCGTCGTCCACGGTGACGATCCCCACGAGCAGCCCCTCGTCGTCGACGACCGGCACCGCGAGCAGGTTGTAGTGGGCGATGGTCTCCGCCACGGACTCGGCGGGCTCGAGAACCCCGACCGCGACCGGGCCGTCGATCATCACGTCCGCGACCGCGGACTCCGGCCGGGCGACGATGAGGTCGCGCAGCGACAGGACGCCCACCAGGCGCCCGTCGTCGTCGGTGACGTAGACGTAATAGATCGTCTCGGCGTCGGGCTCGAGCTCGCGCAGCTTCTCGATCGTCTGGGCCGCCGTGAGCTCCGCCGGGACGGCGACGAACTCCGTGGTCATGAGGCCGCCCGCCGAGTCCTCCGGGAACGCCAGCAGGTCACGGACCTCGTCCGCCTCGTCGCTCTCCATGAGGGCGAGGATCTCGTCGCGCGAGCGGTCGGACAGGTCGGCCACGAGGTCCGCGGCGTCGTCCGGGCTCATCTCCTCGAGGATGTCGGCGGCCCGGCCCGGCTCGAGGTCCTCCAGGACCTCCACCTGGGTGTCCGGCTCCATCTCCTCGACCACGTCGGCCAGCGCCTCGTCGTCCAGCGTGGCGAGCACGCCCAGCCGGTCGCGCGGCGTCAGCTCCTCGATGATCGCGGCGAGGTCCGCCGGGTGGAGCTCCGCGAGCTTCGCGTGCGGGACGCGCAGGCGGACGGAGGCGATCGTGGAGTCGAGCGGGTCCACGTCCTCCCAGTCGATGTACCGCTCGGGCACGCCGGCGCGGACGTTGCGCGCGATCGTCCGGAACGCGCCCTCCAGCCCGAGCCGCCGGAACAGGCCCGCCGCCCCGACGTCGACGGCGACCACCCGCAGGCGACCCTCGACCTCGTCGAGGCTGACGTCGTTGACCCGGATGACCTTGCGCCCCTCGATGTCGACGATCTGCTTGTCCAGCAGGTCGGCCTTGAGCAGGATCTCGTCCTGGCGCTGCCGGAACTTGCCGATGTCGATGGTCCGGACGCGCAGCAGCGCGCCGGTCTCGTCGAGGGTCCGGACGTTGTGCCAGGGCAGGAAGATGTTCCGGCGGTCGGTGCGCGCGACGAGGCCGGTGACCGGCGGGTATCGGTCACCGATGGCCACGATGAGGTCGGCGATCGTGCCGAGCGGCTCGCCGGACGGGTCGCGTACCGGCAGGCCGATGCACTGGCTGAGGAAGCGCATGGCTGGCCACCTGGTGTGGGCGGGTCGAACCCGCCGCGGTGGCTGGACCCGGGCGCAGCCGGGCCCGTCAGCGAACGGGCAGGACCCTGTGGCTGCCGGCAGGACGGCCGGCGGAACTAGGTCCGGTCTCCACGATGGGAGCAATCCTCGTGCGGTGCTGAACGCCCCGAAGCCGTGTCCGGAACGGGGGCAGATCCGACTGTATGCCCGTGCCGCGAGGTGGTCAACCGTGCTCGGCGGGTGCGCGCGGGACCGGGTTGCGCACGCGCGGCACGCGGCGCACAATGGGCTCTGCACATGTGCCCGGCGGTGAGCATTTGCTCACCTTGAGCCGTAGGGGATCATGCCGTCGCTCGACGATCTCGGCCATGACGAGTTCGAGCTCCTCGCCCGCGTCGCCCACCGCTACTACGCGGACGGCCTGACGCAGGAGGCCCTCGCGCGTGAGTTCGGGCTGTCGCGACCCAAGGTGCAGCGGCTCCTGGACAGGGCGCGCGCGGCGGGCGTCGTGGACATCCGGATCGCCACGCCGCCGTGGCTGCACCTCGACCTCGAGCGGGCGCTCCGCGAGCGGTTCGGGCTGGCCGAGGCCATCGTCGCCCCCGCCCGGTCCGACGCCGACGCCCAGCGGGCCGAGGTGGCCCGCGCCGCGGCCGCCTACCTCGAGCGGCGCCTCGACGACGGGGCGGTGGTCGCCGTCAGCCATGGACGCGACACCGGCGAGGTCCCGCGGTTCTTCGCGCCCCGGCGTCGCGTGGCCGCGACGTTCGTGAGCGCCATGGGCGGCTCGCCGCTCGTCGACTCGCCCACCAACCCGAACGAGATCGTCCGTCGGCTCGCCGACCGCTGCGGCGGCCAGTCCGTGGGGCTGTACGCCCCCGCGTCCGTGGAGAGCGCGCGGATGCGCGCCCAGCTCGTGCGCGAGCCCGCGGTCGCGGAGACGCTCGGGATCGCCGCCCGCGCGTCGATCGCGCTCGTCGGCATCGGCGGCACGGACGACGCGTGCACGATGGTCCGCAGCGGCAGCGTCTCGCTGGACGAGATCCGCCGGCTGCGCGACGCCGGGGCGGTGGGCGACGTCCTGGGCAACTACGTGGATGCCGACGGCGGGCTCGTGGAGTCGCCCGAGACGGGGCGGCTGGTGAGCCTGTCGCTCGACGAGCTCCATGCGATCGGCACGGTCGTGGTCGTGGTCAGCGAGGCCGAGAAGCCGCTCGCGATCCTGGGCGTCCTGCGGACCGGCGTCGTCGACGTGCTCGTCATCGACGAGGGCAATGCGCGCTTCCTCGTGGAACCCGCGCGCGAAGCAACGCTGCGTCCCATGACGGAGGTGTGACGTGCCTGTCGTTCCCACCCAGGAGATCCTCGGCCGGGCGGTCGAGGAACGCTATGGCGTCGCGGCGATCAACGTCATCAACGACCTCACCATGGACGCCGTCCTCGCGGCCGCCCAGGAGCTGCAGGCGCCGCTGATCGTCCAGACGTCCGTCAAGCACGTCGAGCTGACCGGGATCGACGTGATGTTCGCGATGTGGAAGGCGATGACGAAGGACCTCTCGGTCCCGGTCGCCCTCCACCTCGACCACTGCCCGGACCGTGCCGTGATCACCGCGTGCCTCGCAGCCGGCTGGAACTCCGTGCTGTTCGACGCGTCGAAGCTGAGCGTCGAGGACAACAAGCGCCAGTGCATCGAGGTCGTGGCGGAGGCCCGCCGCTACGGGGCCGCCGTCGAGGGCGAGATCGAGGGCTTCAAGCGCACCGAGGAGATGACCGGCGACGAGGCCCAGCAGGTCCAGACGCTGGAGACCGTCGTGGACTTCGTGCGCGAGACCGGCGTCGACGTGTTCGCGCCCGCGATCGGCAACGCCCACGGCACGTACAAGACCACGCCCACGCTCGACGCGCAGCGCGTGACCGACATCGTCGAGGCGACCGGGATCCCGGTGGCGCTCCACGGCGGCACGGGCATGTCCGCGGAGCAGTTCAGCGACCTCATCGCGC